>JBEELY010000394.1:0-8488 GCA_041167925.1 Pseudomonadota bacterium
CTCAAGCTGACCCGCGCGCAGGGCGAATTTGCACTCAAAAGCCAGCCCGCAAAGAATCCCTCGGCCCCCCCGATCTGGACCTTTGAGAGCCCCGAGTTGCGGTTTGCGACCGAAGACCTGACCGGCACCGCCCGCCTCAGGTGGGTGTCTGCCCCTGCTGCGGCCCAGGGATCCGGACAGATTCAGCTTCAGGCCAGCATTGATCGGGTGGCGGCCGCGCGGATCAGCCGCTATTTGCCGGTACTGGTCGGACCCGAAACCCGTCGCTGGATCGCGCGCGCGGTGCAAGCTGGCTCGGTCGAAAAAATCGAAGCCGTGGTGCAGGGCGATCTGACCCATTTCCCCTTCCGCGACCCAGCCCAGGGCGTGTTCAGGATGTCCGGACGACTGCGGGAGGTCGGGCTTGATTACGCTCCGGGCTGGCCGGCGCTGCAGGGATTGGAAGGCATGCTGGTCTTTGAGCGTGGCGGCTTCGAAGTGCAGGAGGCCAGGGCGCGCATTCATGGCGTGACACTGGGCGCGCTCAAGGCTGGTCTGGCCGATTACCGCGAAGGCGTCCTGAGCATCGAGGGCCAGGGTGAAGGCCAGGCGCAGACCATGCTCGATTTCATCGACCGCAGTCCGCTGTCGCGCACGATCTCGACCTTCACGCGTGACCTCAAGATCCAGGACCTGGCCTTAATCGATCTTGCGCTGCAGATTCCTCTGAACCATCCAGAAGACACGCGCGTCCGGGGCGGGGTAACCCTGAACGGCAATGACCTGATCCTGGACAGCACACTGCCGCCCTTCCAGTCGGTACGTGGTCGTGTGGCGTTTACTGAATCCGACCTTGCGCTGCGCAACCTGCGCGCGACCTTCCTGGGTGGGCCGTTGGAAGTGAACACGGTGCCCGGCAACGGTAGCACTGGCAGCCTGCGGATCGAGGCCGCCGGGCGGATCGAGACGAGTGCCATTCGTGCCCTGCTCGATACGCCGCTGACCCAGGCCCTCGAAGGCAGCGTGCCGTATCGCGCCGAAATCGATGTGGACCGTCGCGCGTCAACGCTGCACCTTCGCTCGGATCTGAAAGGACTGGCCTCCTCACTGCCAGTGCCACTCAACAAGCAGGCCGACCGAGCACTGGCGTTCGAGGTCCGCTCCAGGCCCCTGCCTGCACCAGGGCCGCACGCCCGGCCGCCGGGCGATCGGGTCGAGGTGCGGCTTGGGTCCGATATGCAGCTTGCCCTGGAGCGTCGCCGCGACGAAGCAACCGACCGCCTCAAGGTTCAGCGTGCAGGATTCGGCATGGGGGTGAGCCCGGTCCTGCGCGATGCTGGCATGACGGTGTCGATGCAGACCGACCAGTTCGATTTCGATGCCTGGGGCGCATTGCTTGCGCGGACCGATCTTGAGGCCCTGCAGCGCAGCGGGGGCGCGCAGGCCCTGCCTGGATTCACTTTGGTGCCCGACTGGGTGTCCGTGGTGGCCGATACCCTGCGGATTGGCGGCCAGACCCTCAACGAGGTCGTGATCGGCGCATCGCGCCAGGAGGGTCACTGGCGCGCCAACATCGCCGCACGCGAAATCTCGGGCCATTTCGAGTGGCTCGATGCCCGCCCAGGGGAGCCGATTGGAACATTGCGCGCGCAATTCGATCGGCTGAGCCTGCCGCGCACCCGCGAGGGTGAGGTCGAGCAGGCCCTGGCCCGAGCGCCCGAGCGGCTGCCCGCGCTCGAGATCTCGGTCGCGTCGCTTGAGCTCGGACGGGTGCCCCTAGGAAGCCTGTCTCTTGTGGCCGAGAACGCCGGCACCGCCGATCGGCCGGTCTGGAGTCTGCGCCGTCTCGAGATCGACAATCCGCACGCCCGTCTGAATGCCTCGGGTCGCTGGGCGTATGCCGCTACGCCAGGCTCGGATCTGCGCAGTACCGAGCTTGATCTGGTGTTGAAGGTTCGTGATGCTGGCGGCCTGCTCGGACGCTTTGGCGTTGAACATGCGGTCCGCGCAGCGCCGGGCGACATCTCGGGCAGCCTGCACTGGCATGGCTCGCCCCTCGCGGTCGATCTGCCCAGCCTGCAGGGTGCCCTGCAGATGTCTCTGGGCCAGGGCGCTTTCCTGCGCATTGATCCGGGCGCAGCCCGCCTGGTCTCGGTGCTCAACCTGCAGGCCCTGGGCCGCTTGCTCACCGGCGACCTGTTTGAAATCTTTCGGGAGGGGTTCGCCTTTGATTCGATCAAGGGGCAGATGGCGATCCATGAAGGTGTCATCCGCAGCACGGATCTGGTCATGAGCGGGCCCCAGGCGACGGTCAGTCTGCAGGGCTGGGCTGATCTGAAACGTGAAACCCAGGACCTGCAGGTACGGCTCGTGCCCGAATTCAATGCCAATCTCGCTTCCGTGGCGGTGGGTGCCATGGTCAATCCGGCCGTGGGGCTCGGCTCTCTGGCAGCGCAATATGTGCTGCGCAAGCCACTGCAGCAGGCCCTGGCCATGGAGTTCGAGATTGATGGCTCCTGGGCTGAGCCTCAGATCCGTCAGCGTCGGGGCGGCGGGCTGGGTCCCGAACGCAGCCCGGATGCCGAACGGCTTCCCAAGGCTTCACCCCCCTCCCTTCTTTCTCCTCCCGCCTCTCGCACGCCATGAGCTCAGAACGCGCCTTAGTCCCGTCCGAAACCCTGCAGGTGGCTGCGATCCAGATGGTCTCCGCCGCCCGTCTCGAGACCAACCTCGAAACCGCGAGCCGGCTCGTCCGACAGGCCGCAGCCGAAGGGGCTCAGGTCGCTGTGCTGCCGGAGTTCTTCTGTCTTCTTGGCCACCGCGATAGCGACAAGGTCGAGCTGCGTGAACCTGCAGGCCAGGGGCCCATCCAGACCTTTCTGGCCGACCTGGCTCGCGACTGCGGCCTCTGGCTGATTGGCGGCACTGTGCCGCTGGCCTCGCCCGAGCCGCGACGGATCTGGAATGCCTGTCTGGTCTTCAGCCCGCAGGGTGAGCGCGTCGCACGCTATGACAAGGTGCATCTGTTCGGCCTGCGTCGCGGCACTGAGCGCTTTGATGAGTCGGCGACCATCGTGCCTGCACGTACTCCGGTCGTCGCAGACCTGGCCGTGGGTCCTGAGGCGGCTGCGCTGCCCTGGCGGGCGGGCTTGTCGGTCTGCTACGACCTGCGCTTTCCGGAGTACTACCGGGCACTGGGCATGGTCGATTTTTGTGTGGTGCCGAGCGCCTTTACCTACCTCACCGGTCAGGCTCACTGGGAGGTGCTCTTGCGAGCCCGCGCCATCGAGAACCAGTGCTACATCGTGGCGCCCGCTCAGGGCGGCACCCACGAAAACGGCCGCCGTACCTGGGGCCACACCCTGATCATCGATCCCTGGGGCGAGGTGCTCGGCTGTCTTCCTGAAGGCGAGGGAGTCGTGCAGGCCCGCATGGAGCGGGGCCGTCTGGCTGAGGTCCGTGCCCAGTTGCCCGCACTGGCGCACCGGGTGATGTGATTGCCGCACCTGTGATGGCGCCATCGCCGGCCTGGTGAGCTTTTCCTCACGGCCTTGGCGGTGGGGGCATGCCAGCCTCCGCTAGACTGAGCGCATGAACGCTCTTACCGACCCTGGCCTTGTCCGCCTCGAGCAGGCTCGCCGCCTCTTGCTCGAGCCCTTCGACCTTCATGAAGCCCGCCTCTCGGAGGCGCTCGCTGAGGTCTTTCGTCATCGGGTCGACTATGCCGACCTCTACTTCCAGCACACCCGAAGCGAGGGCTGGAGCATTGACGAGGGCATTGTGAAGTCGGGCAGTTTTTCCATTGACCAGGGCGTGGGCGTGCGCGCGGTCAGCGGCGACAAGACCGCCTTTGCCTACTCCGATCAGATCGGCCTGGACGCGCTGCTCTCGGCGGCACGCGCCACGCGCACCATCGCCCGCTCCGGCAGTGGCCGAGTGCGTGTAGGGGCGCCCCGCGCAGCTGCGCAAGGGCAGGCGCTTTATCGCGCCGAAGATCCGATCGCCTCGCTCGATGCCCAGGCCAAGGTGGATCTGCTCCATCGGGTGGAGCGTCTGGCCAGGGCTCGGGATCCGCGCATCGTGCAGGTGATGGCCGGCCTTGCCGCCGAATGGGATGTGGTCCTGGTCGCCCGCTCTGATGGGCTGATCGCTGCCGATGTCCGCCCGCTGGTCAGGCTCTCGGTCACGGTCATCGCCGAAAGCAATGGCCGACGCGAACAGGGCAGCGCCGGGGGCGGTGGTCGTTTCGACTTCAGTCATTTCACTGATGCAGTGATCGAGAAAACGGTCAACGATGCCGTGCATGGCGCACTGGTCAACCTGGAGGCGCGCCCGGCGCCCGGTGGGGTGATGAGCGTGGTGCTCGGACCAGGCTGGCCGGGCGTGCTGCTGCATGAGGCCATTGGTCACGGGCTGGAGGGCGACTTCAACCGCAAGGGGTCTTCCGCCTTTGCCGGGCGTCTCGGAGAGCGAGTGGCTGCACGGGGCGTCACGGTGATCGATGACGGCACCATTGCCGATCGACGCGGATCATTGAACATGGACGATGAGGGCAACCCGACCCAGCGCAATGTGCTGATCGAGGACGGGATCCTCAAAGGCTATCTGCAGGATGGCCTGAACGCCCGTCTCATGAAGGTGCCGGTCACGGGCAATGCGCGACGCGAGTCCTATGCCCATCTGCCCATGCCGCGCATGACCAATACCCTGATGCTCGCAGGAACTCTTGATCCGCAAGAGATCCTGGCTTCAGTCAAGCGGGGCATCTATGCGGTCAACTTCGGCGGCGGTCAGGTCGACATCACCAACGGAAAGTTCGTTTTCTCTGCGAGTGAAGCGTACTGGGTGGAAAACGGCAAGGTCCAGTACCCGGTCAAGGGGGCCACACTGATCGGCAATGGCCCCGATGCCCTCACGCAGGTGACCCATATCGGCAACGACCTCCGTCTCGACCCTGGGGTGGGGGTGTGTGGCAAGGACGGCCAGAGCGTGCCGGTGGGGGTGGGCCAGCCCACCTTGCGCATCGAGGGTCTCACCGTGGGCGGGACAGCCTGAATGCACCAGGCCCCGGTCTTCGAGCCTTTCCAGGGCCTGCCTGCACGCAGTGATGCCGAGATGACCCAGGCTGCGCGCGCCTTTTTTGAAACCATGCGCACGAGGCGTACGGTGCGGCATTTCAGCAGCCAGCCAGTGCCGCGCGAACTCATCGAGCAGGCGCTGCTCACCGCAGGCAGTGCGCCTTCCGGAGCAAACCTGCAGCCCTGGCAGTTTGTGGTCGTGACCGATCCGGAGCTCAAGACGCGTCTGCGGGTCGAGGCCGAACGCGAAGAGCGCGAGTTCTATGAGCACCGCGCGCCGCAGGAGTGGCTTGACGCTCTGGCCCCGCTCGGCACGGATGCAGACAAGCCCTTTCTCGAAACCGCGCCGGTGCTGATCGCCATCTTTGGTTTCAAGCACAGCCTCATGTCCGACGGCCGACGCGTGAAGAACTACTACGTGCCCGAGTCGGTTGGCATTGCGACCGGCCTGCTGATTGCAGCTCTGCATCAGGCCGGGCTTGCAACGCTCACGCATACGCCTAGCCCCATGGGGTTTCTCAACGAACTGCTCGGCGTGCCGCGCGACGGCAAACCCATGATTCTTCTGGTGGTCGGACATCCGGCCGCCGACTGCCAGGTGCCGCGCATCAGCCGCAAGCCGCTGGACCAGATCGCACGCTTTCTTTGAGACCTCTGTGATCGATGAGGTCCCGATGTGTCATGAGGTGCCGATGACTTCGCAACAGACCGACATTCTCATCATTGGCGCCGGCATTGCCGGAGCCTCGACAGCCTATTTCCTGGGGTCCCGTGCGCGCACGGTATTGCTTGAGCGCGAGTCACAGCCGGGTTATCACAGCACCGGGCGTTCTGCCGCACTGTTTTCCGAGACCTATGGCAGCGAACCGGTGCGCATCCTGTCGCGCGCCAGTCGCTCCTTTTTGGCTGCGCCGCCCCAGGGGTTTGCACAGACGCCCATCCTCTCGCCGCGCGGTGCTCTCATGCTGGCCGCGCCCGGGCAGGAAGACCTGATGCGCGAGGAGCTTGCCGCCATGCAGCGCATCACGCCTTCGGTCCGTGGTCTCAGTCGCGAGGAGGTTCTTGCGCTCGTGCCTGTGCTGCAGCCCGAAGGTGTGGCCGGCGGCATCCTCGAGCCCGAGGCCTGCGATATCGATGTGCATACCCTGCATCAGGGCTTTTTGCGGGGTGCGAAACAGCATGGCTGCACTTTGGTCAGCGATGCGCCGGTCATGCGGATAGAACGTCTCGCGTCCGGGGCGGACGGGCGCCCCTCAGGCTGGCGGGTGCATACCCCCAAGGGTGTGTGGGACGCCGGGGTGATCGTCAATGCCGCAGGCGCCTGGGCGGACGAAGTCGCCAAGATGGCGGGCGTCAGACCCATCGGACTGCAGCCCAAGCGGCGCTCGGCTTTCACCTTCCAGCCGCCCGATGGCCTCGATCCCCGATCCTGGCCCATGGTCATCGCCCTCGATGAGTCCTGGTACATCAAGCCTGATGCCGGCGCCCTGTTGGGTTCGCCTGCCAATGCCGATCCTGTCGAGCCCCATGATGTGCAGGCCGAGGAGTTCGACATTGCTCTGGCCATTCACAACATTCAGGAGGCCACCTCCCTGAGCATCCGTCGGCCCACCCGGGTCTGGGCGGGCCTGCGCTCCTTCGTGGCCGATGCGAGCCTCGTGGGCGGCGCCTTCAAGGACGAGCCCGGCTTCATCTGGAACGCAGGGCAGGGGGGCTATGGCATTCAGACCTGTGCGGCCATGGGCGAGGCCTGTGCGGCGCTGGCCCTGGGTGAGCCCATTCCTGCGGCGCTTCAGTCCGCAGGCGTTACGGCCGAGATGCTTTCGCCCGACCGGCCGGGCCTGTCGGAGAAATAACACCATGCGTGTCTTTAGCGCCTCTCTTGCTACCGAAACCAATACCTTCGCGCCCATGCCCACCGGGTTGCGATCCTATGAGGCTGATGGTCTGTTCGAGGCGGGCCGTCATCCGGATCGACCCACGCTTTTTTCGGGGCCACTGTGGGCGGCCCGGCTGCTTCGCGACGAACTCGGCCTGGAACTGAGCGAAGGTCTGGTGGCCTTTGCGGTGCCGGGCGGCACGACCACCCGACAGGCCCATGAAACCCTGCGTGCGCGCCTGCTCGACGATCTGAGGGCAGCCATGCCGGTGGACATCGTGCTCCTTGGGCTGCACGGCGCCATGGTGGCCGACGGCTGTGATGACTGCGAGGGCGATCTCATCACGCGGATTCGCGAGATCGTAGGGCCTGCGGTGGTGATCGGCGCCGAACTCGATCCGCATACCCACCTGAGTGAGGCCATGGTCAGCCAGGCCACGCTGCTGATGGCCTTTCGCGAATATCCGCATACCGACGCGGTGGAGCGCGGTCTCGAGCTGGTGCGGGCCTGCGTGGCCGCTGCGCGTGGCGCGATCCGGCCGGTGCCGGGGGTGTTTGACTGCGAAACCATCGGCGTGGTGCGTACACCGGTGGAGCCGGCCCGCAGTTTCGTGGACCGGCTCAAGGCCATGGAAGGGCAGGGCGGCATTGTCTCGATCACCGCGATTCACGGCTTTCCCTGGGCCGACGTGGCCGACCTCGGCTCGAAACTGCTGGTCTATGCCGATGGCGATGCGACCCTCGCACAGCGTACGGCCGATCAGCTCGGGCCGCAGTTTCGCGAGGTGATCGAGGCCTTTCGTGACAAGGGCAAGAGCATCGACGAGACCCTGGACCTCGCTCTGGCGGCGCCTGCGGGCACGGTGGTGATCGCCGACGGTGCTGACAATGCCGGCGGCGGAGCGCCAAGTGATGCCACCTTCGTGCTGCAGCGGCTGATCGACCGCGGTATCGAGGGCGCAGTGCTCGGGCCGCTGTGGGATCCCGGGGCGGTGGCGCTGGCCTTTGAGGCAGGCGAGGGCGCGACCCTGCCCCTGCGGATGGGCGGCAAGGTGGCGCCGGTGTCGGGCAATCCGGTCGATGCAACGGTCAAGGTGATGACCTTGCGGCGCGACTCCCGTCAGAGTGGTCTGTCCGGCTCGGTCGAAAAGCTGGGCGACTGCGCGGTGGTCGCGATCGATGGCGTGCAGGTCATGCTCACCTCGCGTCGTACCCAGGCCTTCAATACCGACCTCTTTACCAACATGGGGGTCGCGCTTGAGACCCGGCGCATTGTGGTGGTGAAGTCCTCGCAGCATTTCTTCGCCTCGTTTTCGAAGATTGCGGTGAAGGTGCTCTACAGCAATGCCCCCGGCACCCTGGCCAGTGATCTGCGCACCCTGCCGTATCGCAAGGCGCGGCCCGAGGTGGTGGCTTCGTTCTGAGGGGCTTGGCGCATCGCAGCTGCGATGCGCCTGAGGCCGCCCGGCGCCACGCCCGCGCTTCTGTCGCTCCTGCGATTTGCGCGGCGCCCTCGTTCCGGGCTACAGTCTGGCCATCATGCGTCGCAACT
>JBEELY010000253.1:0-5602 GCA_041167925.1 Pseudomonadota bacterium
TGCCCTTCAAGGTGGTCGACACCATTTCCTACGACCCGGCTGCGCGCGATCTGTCGCTCGAGGTGGGCAAGGCCAAGGCGACCAAGGCCGACTTCATCATGCTGGTCAGCCGCCTGAACGATGCCATTTTGCTCATGCGGGAGTTGGTCAAGCAGCGCTGGTCGCCTCAGGCCGTCATGAGCCCTGGCTCGCCTGGCATGTACGAGGCCCAGTTCTACAAGGCCCTTGGCAAGTACAGCGACTATTGCATCTCCAATGTGCCCTGGTACGACCCCAAGGCGGCGCTCACCGCACGGGTTGAAGCCGCCTTCGACAAGGCCTTCCCCAAGGACAAGCTCATGTATCACGCACTCAACGTGGGCTACACCTTCGAGGCCATGCTGATTGCCGCCGATGCCTTCAAGCGGGCAGGCAGCACCGACGGCACTGCGATTGCCGATGCCCTGCGCAAGACCGACATCGCCGAGCGCATGATGCTGGGCGGTCCGATCCGCTTCAATGCCAAGGGTCAGAACACCAACCAGGCCTCGGCCTGCATCCAGAACCGCGATGGCAAGCCGGTGCTGGTGCTGCCCAAGGCTTCGGCGCAGGCGGCCCCGGTGTACCCGGTTCCTGACTGGTCCAAGCGCGGCTGATGTCGCTCGACGCGATCGCCAACATCATCCTGGGCGGGCTGCTCACCGGCCTCGTCTATGGCCTGATGGCGCTCGGGCTGTCGGTCATCTATGGGGTTGTGCGCATCGTGAACTTTGCGCACGGCGAACTGATGGCCGTGGCTATGTACGCGGCGGTGGTGGCTTTCGCTAGCGCAGGAATCGACCCGCTCTGGATGCTGGTGCCGGTGGCGGGCGTGTTCTTCGGTCTGGGCTACGCCCTGCAGCGCGGCCTGATCAACCCCTTCATCCATCGCCCGGAGCATTCGCAGTTCATGTTGCTCATGGCGGTGGCGCTGATCCTGGTCAACGGCCTGCTGGTCGTCTTTGGGCCGGATGCCTTGAGCGTGCAGGTCGATTACTCGCTCGATTCCTATGCGCTGGGTCCGATCATTGTCGACAAGGTACGGGTCATTTGTGCCTCGGTGGCGGTCCTGGCCTGTGCAGCCTTGTTTGGCATCTTTCGCTTCACGGCTTTCGGCAAGGCCATCCGTGCCTGCGCCGACAACCTGCTGGGCGCCGAGGTGGTGGGCCTGCATGTACGCCACCTCTATGCGGTCACCTTCGGTCTGGGCACCGCCTGCGTAGGCATTGCGGGCTGCCTGCTCAGCATGCTGGGCGATGTCACCCCCAATTCCGGGCCGGCGTTCACCCTGCTCGCTTTTGTGATCGTGATCATCGGCGGGCTAGGCTCCATGACCGGCGCACTGGCGGGCGGGGTGCTGATCGGCGTGAGTGAAGCTGTGGCGGGTCTGGTGATCACGCCCTCGGCCAAGAGCATGCTCTCCTTTGCGCTGCTCATTGCGGTGCTGGCGCTGCGTCCGCAAGGCCTGTTCGGCCGCTCGTCCTGAGGCTGCCTCGCATGAAGCTCATGGCGCTGTTACGCGACTGGCTCGCCGAATCGCCCGCGCGTTCACGCAACGCACTGCTCGTGCTGCTGGGCGTGCTGCTGTTGCTGCCTCTGGGTCTCGATCGCTACCTGCTCTCTGTGCTGATCCTGGTGCTCTACTTCGCCTTCGTCGGACAGGCCTGGAACATCATGATGGGGTTCTGTGGCCAGTTGTCGCTGGGGCATGCGCTTTATGTCGGACTGGGCGCCTACACCTCGGCGGCGCTCTTTCATCACTTTGGCGTCGTGCCCTGGCTGGGTGCGGCAGTCGCGGTGGCGGTCTGCGTGGGGGTGGCCTCGCTCATCGGCTGGCTCGCCTTTCGCTTTGGAATCTCGGGCACCTATTTCGCGCTGCTCACGATCGCGTTTGCCGAGTTCACCCGGATCGGCTTTGATCACTTCAGCTGGGTGGGTGGCTCGGGTGGCTTTTTTTTGAAGGTGACCCAGCAAGACCACGCCGACTGGCTCAATCTGCGCGGCGGCCCGGTGATGTTCTACTACCTCGCGCTCGCGTTGGCGGTGCTGGGTTTCGTGGTCTCGGCCCTGGTGCTGCATGGCCGTGCAGGCTATTTTTTCCGGGCCATCCGGGACAACGAAGAGGCTGCGCGTGCGGCGGGCGTCAACACCTTCCGCTACAAGATGCTGGCGATCCAGATCTCGGCCGGGCTCACCGCGCTGGCCGGCGTGTTCTTTGCCTTTTTCTACAACAACCTGTTTCCCGAGCAGATCTTCAACATGGGTCGCTCCATCGAGATCATCCTGGCGCCCATCATTGGCGGCGTCGGCACGCTCTTCGGGCCGATTCTGGGCGCTGCGGTGCTGACCCTGCTGTCGGAGGGCCTGACCCATGTCCTTGCAGCCACCGGGCATGAGATTCCCGGCGTGAAGCAGATTCTCTACGGGGTGGCCCTGGGGGTAGCGATCATGTTCATGCCCCATGGCATCTGGCCCTGGCTGGCGCAGCGGATGGGCTTTAGCCGCCAGAGCAACGCAAAGCCTGATCAGGCAGAGGATCCGCAGGCCATGCGCAGGACCGATCCGGCTACAGGCCAGGAGTCGCTTCATGCTGACCAGGCGCGGGAGGACCGCCGTGCTTGACGTTCAAGGCGCAAGCAAACATTTTCGCGGCGTCAAGGCCGTGACCGGGGCGAGCCTGGAGGTCAAGCAAGGCGAGATCGTGGCACTCATTGGTCCGAATGGCGCGGGCAAAACCACGCTCTTCAATCTGATCGCGGGCGCCTTTGCGCCCACTGAAGGCAGCATCCGCTTCGAGGGCAGAGAGATCACCGGCCTGCGACCGGATCAGGTCTGCGCTGCTGGTATCGGTCGCACCTTTCAGATCGTTAAGCCCTTTGCCGACATGACCGTGCTCGAGAACGCCATGGTGGGCGGCTTTCGCGGGACCGCCGACCTCAAGGTTGCGCGTCGTCGTGCTGAGGGTGCGCTTGAGGCGCTGGGCATGCAGGCCTTGCGCGACCGGCCCGCCGCCAGCCTCACCCTGCCGGATCGAAAACGGCTCGAGGTGGCCCGGGCGCTGGCGACCGAACCCCGCCTGCTGCTGCTCGACGAGGTCATGGCGGGACTCAGGCCCACCGAAACCGATCGCATGGTCGAGGCCTTTCGCAGACTCAATCGCGAGACCGGCATCACCATCCTCTTGATCGAGCATGTGATGCGCGCGGTCATGGCCCTGGCCCAACGCGTGTACGTGCTGCATCACGGCCAGATCATTGCCCAGGGCGAGCCCGCAGCCGTGGTCAAGGACCCGAAGGTGCTCGAGAGCTATCTTGGTGCCGAGGCCTTCGAATGACAGGCGCTTCCATGAGCCCGGGCGGGGCTTTGATGAGCGGTGCGTCCAACACTGGTGCGTCCATGCTTCAGGTGCGAGACCTGAGCGTGGCCTATGGTGATGCGATTGCGCTCGACGGCGTCTCGATCGACATCCAGGCCCACGAGATCGTGGCCATCGTGGGGGCCAACGGTGCGGGCAAGACCACGCTGATTCGTACCATTGCAGGCATTCTCACGCCGCGCTCGGGCCGCATTGATTTTGAAGGCAAGCCAATCTCCGGTCTGGGCAGCCACCGGGTCTGCGACCTCGGCATTGGCCAGGTGGCTGAGGGCCGACAGGTCTTTCCCACCATGACCGTGCTCGAGAACCTCGAGATCGGCGGCATGTTGCCCCGCGCACGCGCGGGTGCCCGTCAGACCCTGGAGCGGGTGTTCGCGCTTTATCCGAGGCTGGCCGAACGTCGCGGTCAGCTGGCCGGCACTTTGTCTGGTGGCGAGCAGCAAATGCTGGCCATCGGCCGCTGCCTGATGGGCGCGCCGCGCCTGATCATGTTTGATGAGCCTTCGCTGGGGCTGGCTCCGGCCATCGTGAGCGAGGTGTTGTCCACCATCGCGGACCTGCATCGCGAAGGCATCACCATCTTGCTGGTCGAACAGAACGTGGCCGCCTCGCTCCGGCTGGCCCATCGGGCCTATGTGCTCGAGAACGGCACCGTGGCCTTGAAGGGGACTGGCCAGGAGCTTCTGCACGACCCCCGGGTGCGCGAAGCCTACATGGGACTTTGAGCCTTTCAGGGCGCTCTGAGGGTCTCCTGGCGCACTTGCCGGTCTGATGCTTCCTGTGGCGCTGACGGGGTGCCGATCCTGGCTGCGGCTGTTATAGTCTTCGATCGAACCGGAGACCCCTCATGAACGACATCGCCCGCCTGCAGGACCTCGCCCGCAGCACTGGCTCCGAGATGCCTTCTGCCGAGCAGATGCAGTCCTTCTGGATGCCCTTTACGGCCAACCGCGACTTCAAGTCGGCGCCACGCCTGCTCGACCGGGCCGAAGGCATGCACTACTGGACGCCAGACGGCCGGCAGATCCTCGATGGCACTGCAGGCCTGTGGTGCGTCAATGCCGGCCATGCCCGACCGCGCATCGTGCAGGCCATTCAGCAGCAGGCCGCCAAGCTCGATTTCGCTCCCACCTTCCAGATGGGTCATCCGTTGGGCTTCGAGTTGTCCAACCGCCTGATGCAGATCCTGCCCGAGGCTTTTGGCCAGGCCTTCTTCTGTAACTCAGGCTCCGAAGCCGTTGATTCCGCACTCAAGATTGCCCTGGCCTACCACCGCATGCGCGGCGAAGGCCAGCGCACCCGCCTGATCGGGCGCGAGCGGGGCTATCACGGCGTGGGTTTTGGGGGCATCTCGGTCGGCGGCATTGCCGGCAACCGCAAGCACTTCGGGCCTCTGCTGCCCGGGGTCGATCATCTGCCGCACACGCACAACCTCGAGCACAACGCCTTCACCAAGGGGCAGCCGGCCTGGGGTGCACACCTGGCCGACGAGCTCGAAAAAATCCTGGCCCTGCACGACCCGTCCACCGTGGCTGCGGTGATTGTGGAGCCGGTGGCCGGTTCTACTGGCGTGCTGATTCCGCCGGCGGGCTATCTGCAGCGTCTGCGCGAGATCACCAGCAAGCACGGCATCCTGCTCATTTTCGACGAGGTCATCACCGGATTCGGACGCCTGGGCTCGCCCTTTGCCGCGCAGCACTTCGATGTGGTGCCCGACCTCATGACGGTGGCCAAGGGCATCACCAGCGGCACGGTGCCCATGGGTGCGGTCTTTGCGCGTAAGGGCATCTACGAGACCTTCATGCAAGGCCCGCAGAAGTCCATTGAGCTCTTCCATGGCTATACCTATTCGGCCCATCCGCTCGCCTGCGCTGCGGCTATTGCCACGCTCGATGTCTACGAAGAAGAAGGCCTGCTGGGTCGCGCTGCCGAGTTGGAGTCCTACTGGGAGCAGGCCGTGCATTCGCTGGCTGATTGCCCGCATGTGATTGACGTTCGCAATATCGGCCTGATCGGTGCGATCGAACTCGCACCGCGTGAGGGCGCCCCGGGTGTGCGGGCCTACGAGGCCTTTACCCGCGCCTTCCATGAAGAGGGCCTGCTGATCCGCGTGACTGGCGACATCATCGCCCTGTCGCCGCCCCTGATCGTGCAAAAGTCGCACATCGACCAGCTCTTTGAAGGGCTGCGCCGCGTGCTTCGCACGCT
>JBEELY010000255.1:0-2537 GCA_041167925.1 Pseudomonadota bacterium
ACGAATTCGGGCCGCTCAGGACGGGGGCCAACGAAACTCATGTCGCCCTTGAGGACAGCCCAGATTTGCGGCAGTTCATCGATCCGGGTCTTGCGCAAAAAGCCGCCGACTCGGGTGATGCGCTGATCATTGGTGCTCGCCCAGCGTGCCTTGCCGTCCGCTTCCGCATCCTGGCGCATGGAGCGCAACTTGGTGATCTTGAAAAGCCGACCGCCCTGACCCACGCGCATCTGGGAGTAAAAGACCGGAGCTCCCGATTCAAGAACGATGGCCAATGCGGCAAGCAGCAAAATGGGTAGCGTGATGAGCAAAAGCGCGAGCGACACAAGAATGTCGAAGATTCGTTTGACCACATCCCGCCCGAGGCTCTGGTCAAATCCACCACCAAAGATCATCCAGCTTGCGCGCATCGATTCCAGCTGCAAAATGCCGGCTTCGCGCTCGTAAAAGCTTTGGAGGTCCATGACCTGAATCCCCTGGAGCCGGGCGTCGAGCAACTGCCGAAGGGGCAGCACTCCGCCGCGCCGTTCACGCGTGGCAATGACAACCTCCGAGACCTTCAGGCGTTTCAGTGTCTCTGCAAGAGCTTCGGTCGGAAGGTCTCGACCAGACTCTGAGCAGACGACTTCGATGCCCGCATGAGCTGTGTCCGCCCGACGTGAATCGCCGATGGAATAAAGGCCCGCGAGTGCGACATTGCGGGCCACGCTTCCTGTACCAAGAAATGCGATCACCTGTTCGGCCTCGGCGCCATTGCCCAGCACCAGCACTCTTCGCTTGGGCAGTCCGAGGTCGGACACCTTGGTAAAGAGCAGTCGCACCAGAGTGAGACTGGCCAGGGCGAACAAGGTGGTCAGGGCCATGACCCCCCGTCCAAGATGGGTGTCTGGAAGGAAGTAAAAGACCGCAACGCTGATCAGTAGCGACACGGTACAGGCCACGGCCAGGCGAATCAGCGTGATCCGAAAGCGCTCGGCATGGGCCTGATAGAGCCCCAGGCCGGACAAGGTGATGAGCATGATCAACGCATAGAGCGCTGCCTCGGCGTAAGGCGGGGCGAGATGCTCTGAAGGCAGTCTGACGCGAAAGCCAAGAATCATCGACCAAAACAGCAGTGCCGCCTCAAGCGACGCCAGCAGGACGGTCCTGATCGATAGATAGTGGTTGAACAGCTTGAACATCAGGCAGGGGACAACGAGTCAGGAATGCCACTTCAGGGGGTCGATACCGAAATAGCGTTTGTATTGGATGAAAAGCTCCCCGAATTCTGCCTGCAAGGTGACCGGGTCGACAAAAAACTTTTCTGTCGAAACCGCGAAAAATTCCGCTGAATCGCTTGCTGCATAGGGGTCGAGAGGCAAAAGTGCGTACCAGGGGTCAGCCTGAGGTGACTCGGGATCCACATTGGCCGGAATGGCAGCTTCGATCCGGTCAACCATTTCAGTGAAGTCCTGCAAGGCCTTCTGTAGGGTCTGACGCCAGTGAGATTGCCGTGAAGCCGGCATGGGCGGGCATCCGTCAGCCTCGCCTTCAGCCATGTCGAGCTTGTGGGCGAACTCATGAATGATCAGGTTCCCTGCACCCTGGGCAAGGTCGGCAGGGGCTGCGTCATCCCAGGACAGCACGACTGGACCGCCATGCAGCGCTTCACCGGACAGCAGGTCATCGAATTCACTGACCAGGCCCTCGGGGGTCTCGATCCGTCGGTGAACTTCGAATGCACAGGGATAGAGAATGACTTCAGAAAAACGGTCGTAGGCCTGCAAACCAAGCTGCAGCACCGGCAGGCAGCCCTGAGCCGCGACCTGCAGGCGCATGGCATCGGTCACGACCAGACCTTGAGCGCCAGTGAGCGTGTAATTGCTCAAAAACTGGGCCATCAGCTCGCGCAGTCGCTGAGTCTCATCCTGAGACAGACGGGCCAGCAATGGCCACGCCAAGGCCAGTGCCCGCATCGCGGTGTCGTCGATCAACAGTTCGCGCCGGGTACGCCAAGGCCATCTCATGAGTGGATTTTATAATCGCAAGATGACACCGCCCGACACTGCGGCCTCGCTGAGTCCCGCGCTCACGACGGAGCAGTCCGCTGCCCTGCTTGCTGCGCATGCTTTTGCCCGCGAGCGTGCAGGGCATCGCTTGGGAGAAAGTGGCGAAAGCGTGCTGGCTCACGGCGAAGGCACGCTTGCGATCCTGACGCAATTGAAGGTGGATGAGCCCACCCGTGTGGCTTCACTCCTGTTCGGTCTGAACGAGGCGCTGCCGCTGGACGAGGTCGCGACACACTTCGGTGAGGAGGTCAGGGTTCTGGTGGATGGCATGCGCCAGCTCATCAGGCTGAGAGACCTTCATCTGCTGCGCGATGGGCTGGTGAGCGGGGATGAGCTCGAGACCTTGCGGCGAATGACTCTTGCCATGGCAAGCGACATCCGGGTGGTGCTGCTCAGGCTGGCATCCCGCCTGCAGACCCTGCGCCACCATGCTGCCAGCCAGCGGCCCGCACCCGCAGCCGTGGCCAGAGAAACACTCGACATCCTGGC
>JBEELY010000004.1:0-4393 GCA_041167925.1 Pseudomonadota bacterium
GTGTGGCCGAGGCTGCCAAGGTGATCGAGAACACCCAGCGCGATCTGAACATTGCGCTCATGAACGAGCTCTCGCTCATCTTTCACCGCTTGGGCATCGATACCCTCGAAGTGCTGCAGGCCGCGGGCACCAAATGGAACTTCCTGCCCTTCCGGCCGGGCTTGGTGGGCGGACACTGCATCGGCGTCGATCCCTACTACCTCACGCACAAGGCCCAGGAGGTGGGTTACCACCCGGAAGTGATCCTGGCAGGGCGACGTATCAATGACCGTATGGCGCGCCATGTGGCCGATGAGACCGTGAAGCTCATGCTCCGCAAAGGCCATCCGGTGCTGGGCAGTCGCGTGTTGGTGCTGGGCCTGACCTTCAAGGAAAACTGTCCTGATGTGCGCAACACCAAGGTGGTCGACATCGTGCACAGCCTGCAGACCTATAACGCGCAGGTCGATCTCTACGATCCCTGGATCGATCTGGACGAAGCCGAGCACGAGTACGGCCTGAAGTGCCTGCCCTCGATGCCCGCACCTCAGACCTATGCCGCCGTGATTCTCGCGGTGGCCCATAGTGAATTCCAGGCTCTGGGTGAGGCCGGCATTCGTGCCCTGGGGATCCCTGGTGCGGTGATCTTCGATGTGAAGGGCGTCTTGCCTCGCAGTGTCGTCGACGGACGTCTGTAATCCGGATGACGCCTTACCAGAACCTGATGCAGGCCTTGCCTGCCGCGCCCCGCATGTGGCTGGTCACCGGTGCGGCCGGATTCATCGGCAGCCATCTCATCGAAACCCTCCTGTCGCTGGATCAGTCCGTGGTGGGTCTGGACAACTTTGCCACCGGGCATCGGCGCAACCTCGAATCGGTTCAGGCCGCGGTGAGTCCAGCGCAGTGGGCAGCTTTTCGTTTCATCGAGGGCGATATCCGCGATGCTTCAGTCTGTGCTCAAGCGTGCGCAGGTGTGCAGATCGTCCTGCATCAGGCAGCACTGGGCAGCGTGCCCCGCTCCATCGCTGATCCCATCACCTCCAACGCCGCCAATGTCACCGGCTTTCTGAATATGCTGGTGGCCGCGCGCGATGCAGGCGTGCAGCGCTTTGTGTATGCCGCAAGCAGCAGCACCTATGGCGACCATCCGGCACTGCCCAAGGTGGAGTACACCATCGGCAGGCCGCTGAGCCCCTACGCCGTGACCAAGCTGGTCAACGAACTCTATGCCGATGTGTTTGCGCGGACCTACGGGCTGCAGAGCATCGGCCTGCGTTACTTCAATGTGTTTGGCCCCCGGCAGGATCCGCACGGTGCGTACGCCGCCGTCATTCCGCGTTGGGCCTCGGCCCTGGTGGGCGGAGAGCCCGTCCACATCAATGGCGATGGCCAGACCAGCCGCGACTTCTGCTTTGTGGCCAATGCCGTTCAGGCCAACCTGCTGGCCGGCACCACCAGCAATACTGCCGCGATCAATCAGGTCTACAACGTGGCGGTGGGCGGGCGCACGACGCTGAACGAGCTCTTTGCGCTGCTCAAGGAGGCGCTCGGGCCCCGTGTGGCCAAGCCCTCCGAGGCGCAACCCATCCATCGGGATTTTCGTGAAGGCGATGTGCGCCACAGCCAGGCCGACATCAGCAAGGCGCACGAGCTGCTGGGCTATGCGCCCACGCACGATGTTCGGGCGGGGCTGATGGAGGCGGCGCGGTGGTACGGGCAAGTGTGTTGAAGGCGATGGCCCGTGCTGAAGTCTGCCGCCCCGAACTGCTGATCGCTTTAGCCCATGGCACCTGAAGGGCAGATGCTTCCCGCAATTGCCCTGCCTGGGGTCACGCTGGCGGCGGTCGACACCCGCTCGCCCAACCTCGCCTTGCAAGCCATGCGGCGGTGCATGGAGGGCCTGGCCTTTGGGCGCTGTGTTCTGCTCACCGACCTGCAGACCTTTGAGCGCCCCTCGGGCCGCGACGCAGCAGGGATCGAGGTGCTCGACATCGGTGCTGAAGTGCGTTCGGCAAGCGACTATTCGATGTTCATCCTCAATCGCCTGGCTGATTACATCGATACGGAGCATGTGCTGCTGGTGCAGTGGGATGGCTTTGTGATCAACCCACAGCTCTGGTCCGATCACTGGCTTGCCTTCGACTATATCGGTGCGCCCTGGAAAGCCCGCCCCGACCGCTCAGGCAAGGTCTACGCCGTAGGCAATGGCGGGTTTTCGCTCAGGTCAAAACGACTGCTGCGCGCGCTTGCCGCGCCGAGCTTTGCCACGCGGTTGCATCACCCGGAAGACCTCTGCATCGGCCTGACCCTTCGTGATGAACTCGAAGCGCGACATGGGATCCGGTTTGCTGATCCGCACACGGCGCGCGTCTTTGCCCAGGAAAACGAGCCTGTTGAAGGTCCCACCTTCGGGTTCCATGGCCTGTTCAACCTCGGTCTGGCCTATCCTGACCAGGAGTTGATGCTTTTTATCGATGCACTCCCGGCGTCGGTGGTGGGCGGGCGAGATGCGTTCAAGCTCGCGCGGACGCTCTTGCGTTCAAAGCGGCCCGTGCCTTGCCGCCACCTTCTGCAGCGCAGGCGCTCGATCGGTCACCTGGACCTGCGCAGCCGACTGATGCTGCTTCGGTGCTGAGCCCAGTACCGAATCCCTTGATTTGTTTCTTCCTTAGAACCCAATGAGCTCTTTGCTGCGCAGGCTGTACCAAAGGTTGCGACTGGCCAACCGACGACGTCTTTATCGCAGAAATGCCAGCAAAGCGACCAGCTATGCGCACTGGCTGACCAGTCACGACACGCTGGGCGAGGCCCAGCTCGACAGCTTGCGTGCCCGCCTGGAACTCCTCCAGGAACGCCCGAAGATCTCGGTGCTGATGCCCACCTTCAACCCGACACGGGAGTGGTTTGAACGTGCGGTGGACTCCGTACGCAGACAGCTCTATCCGAATTGGGAGCTCTGCATCGCTGATGACGCTTCAGATCGGCCCTGGCTGACGGCCCGACTGGCCGAGTTGCAGCAGGAGGATCCGCGCATTCGGGCGGTTCGCAGAGAGGTCAATGGACACATCTGCGCGGCCACGAACTCGGCCCTTGCGCTTGCGACTGGCGACTGGATCGCCCTGCTCGACCACGATGATGAGTTGAGAGAGCACGCCCTCTTGCTGATTGCCGAGACGGCTTGCGCATCGCCCCAGGCAGGGATGATCTATTCGGACGAAGACAAGCTCGACGAGCTCGGGCAGCGTTGCTGGCCCCATTTCAAGCCAGGCTGGAATTACGACCTGTGCCTGTCGAACAACTATGTGTGCCACCTTCTGGCGGTCAAGACAGTGCTGGTACGCCAGCTCGGTGGAATGCGGCCCGGATTCGAGGGAGCACAGGACCATGACCTGGTGCTTCGGGTGAGTGAACATCTGAAGCCTGAACAGATCCGGCATATTCCGCAGGTGCTGTATCACTGGCGAATGCACGAACAAAGCACAGCGAAAGGCGGCGAGATCAAACCTTATGCGTTTGAGGCGGGCCGACGCTGCGTAGAGGATCATCTGCATAGGCTGGGCTATGCCGTGCGTGTTGAGACCCTTGCGAGCGGACGTTACCGGGTGCACTGGACCCTGCCCAGTCCGCCACCTCTGGTCAGCATTCTGATCCCGACCCGCAATCAGGCTGGTTTGCTGAAGACCTGTCTCGAGTCGCTCAAGGCGATCACGGACTATCCCAGTTACGAGATTCTGATCATCGACAACGGCTCCGACGCGCCCGACGCCCTGGCCCTGCTCGAGCACTGGAGCCGGCAGCCTCAGGTGCGCGTGATTCGCGATGACAGCCCATTCAACTACTCAGCGCTCAACAATCGCGCCGCCCGGCAGGCGCAGGGCAGTGTGCTGGTGCTGATGAACAACGATATCGAGATCCTGCATTCCGACTGGCTGCACGAGATGGTGAGTCAGGCCTGCCGCCCTGGCGTGGGCGCGGTGGGCGCCAAGCTGCTCTATCCGGATCGCACGGTGCAGCATGCAGGCGTGGTTCTCGGCATGAGCCCTGATTCACCCATGGGTGGGGTGGCTGGACACGCGCATCGAGGCATTCCCGGAGAGGCAGAGGGCTACATGAACCGTGCTGCGGTGGCCCAGCGTTTCTCCGCAGTGACGGCTGCATGCCTCACGATCTTACGCAGCCGTTTTGATGCTGTCGGGGGCTTTGAGGAAGAGAATCTGGCGGTGGCCTTCAATGATGTCGATCTTTGCCTGCGGCTGGAAGATATTGGGCTCATCAATGTCTGGACCCCGTTTGCGATGCTGGTGCACCATGAATCGGTGTCGAGGGGTAAGGACAAGCAGCCGAAGAATCGCGAGCGCTATTTGGGCGAAAGGGCCTACATGTTGCGTCGCTGGGGCGCCAGATTGACCATGGA
>JBEELY010000086.1:0-2993 GCA_041167925.1 Pseudomonadota bacterium
AGTTGCAGACGATCGCATCGCGCAGCATCGGACGGGATCGTCACATCATCATCTGCGGCTACGGACGCAGCGGGCAGAGCCTGGCCCACGTGCTCGAGGCCGAGCAGGTGCCTTTTGTGGCACTCGATCTCGACCCCGACCGTGTGCGCGAGGCCGCCTCGGCGGGCGAGTCGGTCGTGCTTGGCGACGCCACACGACGCGAGACCCTCGTGGCGGCAGGGGTTCACCGGGCCGCTGTCCTGGTGATCACCTACGACGATACGCTCAGCGCTGTGCAGCTGCTCAAGGCCGTCCGTGCGCTCGCACCACAGCTGCCTGTGGTGGTGCGTACCGCCACGGATGCCGAATTTGAGCGCCTGCGCCAGGCTGGCGCGACTGAGGTCGTGCCCGAAGTGGTTGAGGGCAGTCTGATGCTGGCCTCGCATGCGCTTGCCCTGGCGGGCACTCCCCTGGCCCGGGTTCTGCGTCGGGTGCGTACCGTGCGAGAAAACCGCTACAGCTTGTTGAGGGGGTATTTCCATGGCGCCGACGACCGGGAGGACGACGGCATCGAAGAAGCCCATCCCCGCCTGCATGCAGTGACCCTGACTGCAGGCGCGACCGGCATCGGCCGCGCCCTGTCCGCACTGTCTCTTCAGGGGGCCAAGGTGAGCGCCATCGTGCGCGACGGTCGTCGCAGGCTCGACTGGCCAGAAGACTTCAGGCTCGAGACGGGCGATACCCTGGTGTTGCTGGGTACGCTGGAGCAGGTCACCTCGGCTGAGGAGAAGTTGATCCGGGGTTGATACAATCTCGGCCCGTCTTTCTGCGCCCAGGTGCGCGGATCCCTCCATGACCCCTCCTCCTGTCTCCTTGCAAGGCCTGCAGTTCGGCTATGGCGAACGCATGCTGTTGCGGGGTATCGACCTGCAGGTCCAAGCGGGCGAGGTGCTGGCACTGATGGGCGGCTCGGGATCAGGCAAGACCACCCTGCTGCGTCTGATTGGCGGGCAGATCCAGCCCGTGCAGGGTAGGGTCACCGTGTATGGCCACGATGTGGCGTCGCTGGATCGCGCCGGGTTGTTCCGATTGCGGCGGCGCATGGGGATGCTGTTTCAGCATGGCGCGCTCTTCACAGACCTTTCGGTGTTCGAGAACGTGGCTTTTCCCCTGCGCGAGCACACCGACCTTCCTGAGGACATGATCCGTGATCTCGTGCTGCTCAAGCTTGAAGCCGTCGGACTGCGGGGCGCAGCAGGACTGATGCCGTCGGAGGTCTCAGGAGGCATGGCGCGTCGGGTTGCGCTGGCGCGTGCGATTGCGCTCGATCCTCCCCTGCTGATGTATGACGAGCCCTTTGCCGGCCTTGACCCCATCTCCCTCGGGACGATCGCTCACCTGATCCGCAGTTTCAACACTGCGCTTGGCGCGACCACGATTGTCGTGACGCATGACGTGCCCGAGTCGTTTGCCATTGCCGATCGGATCTGCCTGTTGGCCGAAGGCCGGATTGTCGCGCTGGGTACGCCCCAAGAGCTGCGTGCCTCACAGGATCCTTTCGTGATCCAGTTCCTGGGCGGCCATCGCGAAGGACCGGTTCCTTTCCACAAGCCCGCGCCCGCCTTGGCGCAAGAGCTCGGGCTGCCCGCATGATCGAACGCCTCGTCCGTCTCGGCGGCTGGTGCACGACCTGGATCGTGAGCATCGGTCAGGGCACCCGGCTGCTGCTTGATCTTCTGATCGCTGTCCCGTCGACATTGGTGCGACCAAGACTGGTCGTCGATCAGCTTCATGTCATTGGTAACCGCTCCCTCATCATCATCACCGTCTCGGGGCTCTTTGTCGGCTTCGTGTTGGGTCTGCAGGGCTACACCACGCTGCAGCGCTATGGCTCTTCAGAGGCGCTGGGCCTGCTGGTGGCGCTCTCTCTGGTGCGCGAATTGGGTCCGGTCGTCAGTGCGCTGCTCTTTGCAGGGCGGGCGGGCACCTCGCTGACCGCCGAAATCGGGCTGATGAAGGCGGGTGAGCAACTTGCTGCCATGGAAATGATGGCTGTCGACCCCATCCGGCGTGTGCTTGCGCCACGATTCGTGGCTGCATTGCTCGCCATGCCCTTGCTGGCCGCGATTTTTTCGGCGGTTGGTATTCTCGGGGGCTGGGCGGTCGGCGTTGTGCTGATCGGAGTCGACTCCGGCGCTTTCTGGTCGCAGATGCAGACCGGCGTCGATTGGCGCACTGATGTGCTCAATGGCGTCATCAAGAGTGCCGCATTCGGACTCATCTGCGCCTACACCGCGCTTCAGGTGGGTTATTCGGCACAGCCCACGCCCGAGGGCGTATCGCGTGCGACCACAGTCACAGTGGTGGCTTCTTCCCTGGCTGTGTTGGGCTTTGACTTCATCCTGACTGCCCTGATGTTTGGCTCGACCTGATTTCACGCCGAGACGGCGTTCAGGCCGACGCGACTGCCCTGAGGTGTGCATTTCCATGAAACACGGAGTCCTGTCATGACTGCTTCGAGACGCGCCATCGACCTGATGGTGGGTGCATTCGTGCTGCTGGGCCTGGCCGCCCTGGTGTTTCTCGCTCTCAAGGCAGCCAATCTGGGCAGCTTTTCCTCAGGGCCGACCTACGAGGTGCAGGCCCGCTTCGACAACATTGGCGGGCTCAAGCCACGTGCACCGGTCAAGAGCGCCGGCGTGGTGGTCGGTCGGGTCGCAGGCATCAGTTTTGATGATCAGGCCTATCAGGCCAGGGTTGTCCTGAACCTTGAGGCGCGCTATCAATTTCCGCAGGACACCTCCGCCAAGATCCTGACCTCTGGCCTGCTTGGCGAGCAGTACATTGGCCTGGAGCCCGGAGGCGACAGCAAAATGCTCGCCGCGGGCGGCGTCATTCGCATGACCCAGTCGGCTGTTGTCCTTGAGAACCTGATCAGTCAGTTTTTGTTCAGCAAGGCTGCAGAGCCTGCGCCTGCATCTGGGGGGAGCAAGCCTTGAGTCGTCCGGGTTCGA
>JBEELY010000263.1:0-5261 GCA_041167925.1 Pseudomonadota bacterium
CGGGGATGGCTATCGATCAGGCGACGGGTGTAAGCATGGGCAGGGGACGCGAACAAGGTCTCGGTGGGCTGCAGCTCGAGGAGTTCGCCCGCACGCATCACCCCCACACGGTCGGCGAACCGACGCACCAGCGGAAGGTCATGACTGATCAGCAGGACCGCCATGCCAATGCGTCGCTGCAGATCATCGAGCAGCTCGATGATCTGGCGTTGAATGGTCACATCCAGCGCGGTGGTCGGCTCATCGGCAATCAGCAACTCGGGCTCGCAGGCCAGTGCCATCGCAATCATGGCCCGCTGACGCTGCCCCCCCGAAAGCTCATGCGGATAACTGCGTACGCGGCGCGCAGGCTCGGGAATGCCGGTGAGCTCGAGCAGCTCGACAGCGCGAGCCAAGGCGGCCGGCCGGGTCAGCCCGAGATGCAGGGTCAGCGACTCGGCAATCTGGTCTCCGATGGAAAAAAGCGGATTGAGCGCTGACATCGGCTCCTGGAAAATCATGGCAATGCGTCGGCCGCGGATGGCGCGCATCTCACGCTCGCTTGCCGACTGCAGTGCCTGCCCGTCGAGCCTGATCTCGCCTTCTACTTGGGCCTCGGCAATCAGCCGCAATATGGCCATGGCGGTCATGGTCTTGCCCGAGCCCGACTCTCCAACCAAAGCCAGCTTCTCGCCCCTGCGGATATCGAAACTGACCCGGTCGAGCACGCGGACCGGGCCCTGCGGGCTGGCAAAGCTCACGCTCAAGTCGCGGACATCGAGAAGCGGCGCATCGGCGGCAGTCAGGGCAAGGGGCGGCATGGATTCACTCACAGCGCTCATCCACGACGGGTATCCAGGGCGTTACGCAGCGCCTCGCCGATGAAAATCAGCAGCATCAGCATGCCCACCAGCACCGCAAAGGTCGACAGGGTGATCCACCAGGCATCAAGGTTGGCCTTACCCTGGGAGAGCAGTTCGCCCAGGCTCGGGGTGGAGGGCGGCACCCCCAGCCCCAGGAAGTCGAGGCTGGTGAGCGCCAGGATCGCACCGCTCATGCGAAAGGGCATGAAGGCGATCACCGGAGTCAGACTATTGGGCAGGACATGACGCCAAATGATCTGGGCATCGGACAGCCCCAGCGCGCGGGCCGCAGTCACGTATTCAAGGCTGCGGTTGCGCAAAAACTCGGCGCGCACATAGTCGGAAAGACCCATCCAGCCAAAGAGCGACAGGATCACCAGGAGGATCAATACGCCAGGTTCGAAGAGCGAGGCAAAGATCAGCAGCAGGTACAACTCGGGCATGGAGCCCCAGATCTCGATGAAGCGCTGCAGAGCCAGATCGACCTTGCCGCCGAAGTAGCCCTGCACCGCGCCGGCGAGCACACCGATGAGTACACCGATCGCGGTCAGCGCCAGGCCAAAGAGCACCGAGACCCGAAATCCGTAGATGAGGCGGGCCAGAACGTCGCGTCCGCGATCATCGGTCCCCAGCCAGTTGACCGCTGAAGGCGGCGCTGGATTCGGACTCGGCGAAAAATAGTTGAGGGTATCGAAGCGATAGCTGTTGATCGGGTAAATCGCCCAGTTGCCTGGCTTGGCCAACTGCCCGCGAATGAAGGGATCGAGGTAGTCCGTGGCCGTGGCGAAGTCGCCGCCGAAGTCGGTTTCCGGATAGGTATTGAAAATCGGGAAGACCGTACGGCCTTCGTAATGCGCCACGATGGGTCGGTCGTTGGAGACGAGTTCGGCCATGAGGCTCACCACGACCAGCACGCTGAACAGGATCAGGCTCCAGTAGCCCCGACGATCGGCACGAAAACGCCGCCAGGCCCGTGCCGCGGGCGAAGGCGACGCAGGCGGCGAGAGCGTGGTCGTGGACGAGCGTGTGGTCATGACACGGCCCCGAACTTCACGCGGGGATCGACCCAGACATACGCCAGGTCCGTGATCAGCTTGGTCACCAGGCCGATCAGCGTGAACAGAAAGAGCGTGCCCATGACGACGGGGTAGTCACGCTTCATGACCGACTCGTAGGACAGCAGCCCCAGACCATCGAGCGAAAAGAGGGTTTCGATCAGCAGCGAGCCGGTAAAGAAGGCGCCCACGAAGGCCGCCGGAAATCCGGTGACCAGAGGAATGAGGGCATTGCGAAAGATGTGCTTGTAGAGCACCTTGCCTTCAGGCAAACCCTTGGCGCGGGCAGTCAAGACATATTGTCGGCGGATTTCTTCGAGGAAGGTGTTCTTGGTGAGCAGGGTGGTCACCGCAAAACTGCCCACCACCATCGCTGTGACGGGCAGGGCAATGTGCCAGAGGTAATCGAGCATCTTGCCGATGGCAGAAAGCTGGTCGAAGTTGTCGGATGTGAGTCCGCGCAAGGGAAAGACCTGCCAGAAGCTTCCGCCACCAAAGAGCACCAGCAGGGTCACGCCCAGCACGAAGCTCGGAATGGCGTAGCCCGCCAGAATGAGGGTGGAAGTGAGCAGGTCGAAGCGGCTGCCATGTCTCACTGCCTTGGCAATGCCCAAGGGAATTGAGACGAGGTACGACAGCACGAAAGTCCATAAGCCCAGGCTGATCGAGACGGGCAGCTTTTCCTTGACCAGTTCCCAGACCGACTTGTGATGGAAATAGCTGGTACCCAAGTCAAAGCGGGCAAAGCGCTTGAGCATCTCCCAGAAGCGCACATGCGCGGGCTGGTCGAAACCATAGAGCTTGCGGATCTCTTCGATGCGGGAGGGATCCACGCCTTCGCGTCCGCGATAGGTGTTATCGCTGCTGGCTACTTCTCCTGCTGCGCCGCGCCCGCGCAGCTCTTGCACCAGCTGCTCGACCGGGCCGCCCGGCACAAACTGCATGACCGCAAAGGTGATGAGCAGGATGCCGAACAGCGTGGGCACCATGAGCAGGACGCGCTTGACGATGTAGGCGAGCATGGTCGGTCAGGGCTGGTCGGTGCCGGGCTTGCGCCACCAGGTCTTCACGACCCAGTTGCTCGCGCTGTAGTAAAGCGGCAGGTTGGCAGGATGTTCCAGGGTATTGCGATAGGCCACCCGGTGTCGGGCCACATGAAAGTGCGGCACCAGATACCAGCCATTACGCAGCACGCGATCGAGCGAGCGGCTGGCTGTGACCAGTTCGTCTCGGGTGGTGCTGCGCAGCACCTGCCGGATCAGGGCATCGACCGCGGGATCATTCACCCCGGCCAGGTTGTCCGAACCCTTCTGACCGGCCGATCGACTTGAAAAGCGCTCGACCAGTTCGTTGCCGGGCGTCTGACTTGAGCCCATGGACGTGACCGTGACATCAAAATCGAATTCGTCCATGCGCTTTTGAAAGAGCACCGGGTCGGTCACCCTCAGATTGACCTCGATGCCCAGCTTTTCGAGATTGCGCACCCAGGGCACGGCGATGCGCTCGAGCGCCTTGGAATAAGACAGCACTTCGAAGGCAAAGGGCTCGCCCTTGGCATTGCGCAGCTTGCCGTCCTCGGCCACCTTCCAGCCCGCCTCGCTGAGCAGGCTGCGGGCCAGGCGCAGATTGTCCCGCAGCGACGAAGGCGGCGTGGTCACCGGGGGCAGCGGCGCTTCTTCAAAGACTTCAGGATGCAGACGGTTGCGCAGCGGCTCGAGCAGGGCGAGTTCGGCCTCGTCAGGCAGGCCACTGGCCTGCATCTCGGAGTTGGTGAAGTAGCTCGGACTGCGCACATACTGGCCGTGAAAGACCTGACGGTTCATCCATTCGAAATCAAAAGCCTGAGCCAGGGCCAGGCGTACTCGGCGGTCCTTGAAGAGCGCCCGCCGGGTATTCATGGCAAAGCCCTGAATGCCCGCCGCATTGGAGTGACGAAACTCCTGCTTGATGATCTCGCCCGAGCGGTACTTGGGGCCGGTATGGCCTCGAGCCCAGTTCTTGGCGGAGTTTTCGTAGATCCACTCAAACTGGCCCGCCTTGAAGCCCTCGAGCCGAGCGGTTTCATCCTTGAAATAGGTGTAGGTGACACGGTCGAAATTGAACATGCCCCGCCGTGTCGGCAGATCGGCCGCCCAGTAATCGTTTCGGCGCTGAAAGGTGATCTGCTTGCCCCAATCAGCGCGTTCGATCAGGTAGGGGCCGCTGGCAATGGGCGCGTCTTGAACAATCTGATCGAAGGGCTTGCCATTGCCCCACTTGCGGGAGAACACGGGTAGCGAGCCCAGGATCATGTGCAACTCATGGTTGCGCCGCTTGAACTCGAACCGGATGGTGCGCTCATCAGGCGTAAGCACCTGGGCCACGTCATTGAAGAGGTTGCGAAAGCGCGGATGCGCCTGACGGCTCATCAGCATGTTGAACGAATGCTTCACATCGGCTGCAAGCACCGGATCCCCGTTGGAGAACCGCGCCCGAGGGTTCAGCCGGAAGGTCATGGACAAGCCATCGGGCGCAAAGCGCATGTCCTGGGCCAGCACGCCATAGACGCTGAAGGGCTCGTCATCGGCCTGCTCAGTCAGGGTATCGAACATGAGCAGGTAAGTGCCCGCCGCAACCAGCCCCTTGAGCGTGAAGGGGTTGAGCTTGTCAAAAGAACCGAACCCATCGAGCGTCAGACGCCCCTGACGCGGTGCAGCGGGATTGACATACTCAAAGTGCTCAAAGCCCTGGGCGTATTTGGGTTCGTCCCCCCAGGCGATGGCATGCACGAATCCATCGCTGGAGCCCCGGGCGGAGGGCGCCGGCGCGCCCGGAGTTTGCGCGAAAGCCCCGGCAAACGGCGCCAGCAGCGTGCAAATCAGGAGCAGCGCGAGTAGCGCGGCCGTGCGTGAGACAATTGCCATTCGAAAAGTGTATCGGAGAAACCCGATGTTCCTCGCCGGCAAACGCATCCTGATCATGGGCTTGCTGTCCAACCGCTCCATCGCCTACGGCGTGGCCCGTGCCTGTCGCGCCCAAGGCGCCGAACTGGCCTTCACCTACCAGAACGAGCGCTTTCGCGATCGCATCACCGAAATGGCCGCCGAATTCGGCTCCGACATCGTCCTGCCCTGCGATGTGGCCGAAGATGCCCAGATCGAAGCCCTGTTCGAAGGCCTGAAAGGACGCTGGGACGGCCTCGATGGGGTCGTGCATGCCATTGCCTTCGCGCCGCGTGAAGCCATCAGCGGCGATCTCTTCGATGGGCTCAACCGAGAGTCTTTCCGTGTCGCTCACGACATCTCGGCCTACAGCTTTGCTGCGGTCGCAGCAGCGTCCCGCTCGCTCATGGCCGGGCGCAAGGGTGCGCTCGTTACGCTGAGCT
>JBEELY010000151.1:0-4545 GCA_041167925.1 Pseudomonadota bacterium
CTGGTGTGAGTGTGCTGTCGCGCTCGGCAAAGGCACTCAGCAGGCGGCTGTGCAGCACTTCAAGTTGCCGGCTGAGCGAATGGCAGGCATGGATCTCGATGCTGGTATCGCCGTGCGCAGGCGGCAGGCTGCCCGGCTCAAGCGGGCTGAGTTCGAGGATGCTGTTCTGGAGTGCAGCCAGAAGAGACGGGCTTTGATGGCGGCGATAGGCACCTTCATCGTCGAAGCGGTCTGCGAAGGCGTCGACCAGAACGCCGAGCTGGGATTGGGTCTGCCGGCCCCAGGCGGCGAGCAAGGGGTGGCCGACTTCAAAGCCTGCGCCCTCAGCCTTACGACCCAGATGGCGCAGCCGACGCGCATCCACCAGATCGAACCAGTATTCCTGGCAGGGATTCATGACATGCACATGCACGTCCATCACTTCGCCCAGAGCGGCCAGCATGCGCGCGTGCTGCGGCGGCATTCCGGAGAGCGCCACCAATTGGACCTGGGCGGGCTGTCCCATGGCCTGCCAGGCTTCGGGCGATGTGCTCGTCACGGTCTCGATGAAGCGCCCGACCGGATCGAAGCCTGTTGCGCCGATCTGCTCCTGAAGGCTGCGCCACAATGCCGCCTGCCAGCGCTCGTCTTCTTTGACCGACGGGGCATGGGCAGCGCCTTGCAGGGCCAGATGACCTTGCTCCCATCCGGCAAGCCAGTCGGGCCGATAGGTGGTGTACTGCTCGAATCGCCCGCCCAGTTGCATGGCCAGATCGTGGCGCATCAGGGCATCGCAGGCATGCAGGTAGCGGGCCAGTCTTGGATGGTCCTGAATCCAGTCGCCCTCTTTGAGCAGACCATGCAGCCGCCAGCCCAGGCGTTGGGCTGCATAGGGCGAGTCGCTCTGAACCTGTGGCACCACGGCGGCGACCCGGGCCCAGAGCCACTGCGCCAGAAACGCAAAATTCAGATTGGCGCTGATCCCGTGTTTGTTAGCCAGATGCAGGCGGAGTGCGCGCTGGATTGCAGCACTAGGCACCACCAGATGATCCGGGGTGAAAGGGTTGGCGGCGTGCATGCCGACACGACTCGCGACCCGGTCAGCGACCCGGTCGGCGAGCACTTCGAAGCGATTGGAGCAGTGGACGGTGAGCATGCGTGAAACCCTGAGCGCACATGATGCCGCAGCGCAGGCTCAAGGCACGAGCCCGCGCTTGGATGGGTTAACCTGAAGCCTTCAATCAACACAGGAGGGGACCGGTATGGGTCTGAAGCTTCATGGCATTGCGGCCTCGCGTGCCGCGCGTGCGCTCTGGCTGCTCAAGGAAATGGGCGCGTCGTTTGAGCATGTCTCCCAGACCTACAAGGGCGGCGCCACCCACGCGCCCGAGTTTCTCAAGCTCAATCCCAATGGCCACATTCCGGTGCTGGAAGACGGAGGCGTCTTGGTCTGGGAGTCCATGGCCATCAACCTCTATCTGGCCCGCAAGATCGGCGGACCTCTGGCGCCGGCCAATCTTGCCGAGGAAGCGGAAGTGCTTCGATGGACCTTCTGGGCGGTGACCGAATGCGAAAAGGATGCCCTGACGGTGCTGATGCACCGGGTGGGCATGCCCGCTGACCAGCGGGACGAATCGCTTGCTGTGCGCGCCGAAAAGGCCCTGGCCAAACCCTGGTCGGTGCTGGAGGCCCATCTGGCCACGCGACCTTTCATTGCAGGCGACCGGTTCACGGTGGCCGATGTGAATGTCGCTTCAGTACTGGGTTGGGCACAGGCATCGAGCGAACTGATGAATGCGCATCCGGCGGTGGCCGCCTGGCTCAAAGGCTGCATGGCCCGGCCGGCGCAACAGGAGGTTCGCAAGATGGCGCGCGAAGGCCTCTGAGCCCCTTAAAACAAACCAACAACAGGAGACCCCATGTCTGAACCCTTGGTGATTCGAAGCGATGACGGCGGGCGGACGACCCTGACCCTGAATCGGCCGGGCAAACTGAATGCCCTGAATCCGGCCGTCTTCATCGAGTTGCGGGCACATCTCGATGCGATTGCCCGCGATGCCTCGGTGGGCGTGGTGGTGCTGGCGGGGGCGGGTCGCTCGTTTTGCGCGGGCCATGACCTGGATGCCATCGCATCGCATGAGCCTGCCCCCACGCCGTATTTCGAGCCCGAAACGATCGATGCCCTTGAGCAGCTGCCCAAACCGACGATCTGCCGGATCCAGGGCCATTGCTTTACCGGCGGACTGGAGCTTGCGCTGGCCTGTGATTTGCTCGTGGCGGCGGAGTCCACCAAGCTCGGGGATACCCATGGCCAGTGGGGTCTAGTGCCGGTCTGGGGCATGTCGGTGCGCCTGCCCGAGCGCGTGGGCCGGGCCCGGGCCAAGGAACTGATGTACACCAGCCGGCGCCTGAGTGCGCGCGAGGCCTGTGAGCTCGGTCTCGTGGACCACTGTGTGGCCGATGATCAGCTTGACGCCCGCATCGATGCCTTGTGCAAGGAGATCTTGGCGAACTCCAAGGGCACCAATCGCATCGTGAAGGCTTTGATCGCCGACGGCGATGTTCGCAGCCGCCCGGCCGCGCTGATTCACGAACGCCTGCGCCCCTACGGACGACCGGAGGACATGGCCGAGCGCATGAAGGCAGGTGGTCGAAAGTAGCAGAACAGGCTGGGGCGAGTGACCCGATCGGGCCTGAGGATTCAGGCCTGAACCGTCGCACCTGACGGTTCAGAATACTCACGCCTCGAGTTGGCTGACCTGCACGCGGGTGTCGTTGTAACAGGCTCCCGCGGCCAGATCGGCGCGTCGTGTGGCGCTCACCAGGGCGCTGATCGTCTGACCATTGGTGCTGGTGGCGAGCCAAGCACCTTTTTCGGAAGCCACCACACCACGCGGCACGTCGGTGCTGACCCGAAGGCTGAGAAGCACCTGCCCCAGCGGGTTTGAAACCCTCACCTTCATGCCGTCGGACAGGCCGCGATGCGCTGCATCCTCAGGATGCATCAGCAGGGGCGGCGCCTCGTGGGCCAGACCACCGCTGCCTAGCAAGGTGGATGAAATCCTCGCATCAGACGCGGGCGAGATGAGCGCGAGGCTGTCGTCCTGGGGGTCATCCTGATCTGCAGCATGCGCTTTGAAATCTGCGATGCGCTGCGCCTCGCCCCAGCGCTGAGCGAGGGTTTCGGACACCAGTTCGATCCGTCCGCTGGGTGTGGCCGGCCAGACATTGACCATGGGAGCAAAGGCTTCGCCATCCGGAGCGCGCATGGGCGTCGCTGCATTCAATGGCAGTTGGCTGGGCAGGCGCCCGGCCAGGCGCGCGTCTTCGGCATTCAACGCAGCGTCCATGAGCTGGGTGTCCGAATCGGCCAAACAGTCGTCCGTAAAGTCGAAGCGTGCCGCCAGCCTTCTGAAGATCTCAGTATTGGGCAGAGCCTCACCTTCAGCCGGTACCACCGCCTGCGCGCGCTGCAGCCACTGCTGGCCATAGGCGGCATAGAGGTCGTCGCATTCATAAGCGCTTGCCGCGGGCAGCACGACATCGCAATAGGCCATGCTCTCGGTCATGGCGATCTCGATGCCGCAGGTGAAAATCTCTTCGCGCATCAGACCGCGGTGCAGGCGGTTCTGGTCCGGGTGCACCACCAGAGGATTGTGGTTGTAGATGAAGACCGCGCGTACCGGTGGCTGCAGGGGCTGATCGCCCAGCGCGTCCTCCGACAGGATGCGCCCGGCATCAAGAATGTTCAGCGTGCGGGTGGGCCCGGGCAACAGGTCGGGGCGGGCCAGGCGCGCCGGCGTGCGGGGAAAGGCATTGCCAGCACCGAGCACGATGCCGTTGCGGGCATCCAGCCTGCCCATCAGGGCGGGCAGCGCGATCAGCGCACGGATGCCACTGCCGCCATTGCGAGCCCGCTCCAGACCATTGCCGGGCGAGATCACCATGGGATTGCTCTCGACCATCCAGCGCGCCAGGGTTTTCAGGTCCTGGGCGGACACCCCGGCAGTCTGTGCCGCTTTGTCCAGGGGCCAAGCGGCGGCGCGGGCCATAAAGTCTTCATAGCCCAGCACATGCTCGCGAATGAAGGCTGCATCATGTGCGCCCATAGATTTCAGTTCATTGGCCAGAGCAAAAGCGATCAGCACGTCGGTGCCGGGTAGAGGGGCAAGATGCAGATCGGCGAGCGCCGCAATACGGGTGCGCAGAGGGTCGATCACCACCAACCGGCCGCCCTCCCGTCGGGATTGCGTGATGCCCCGCACCAGATGCAGATTGGTCACGGTGGCATTGTTGCCCCAGACAATGTTGAGCCTGGCCTGCGCAGCCAGCTCGGGCCCGAGTCCGGGAATCGCACCGTAGGTGCCGACCCAGGCTTCGCGCCTTACAGCGCCGCACATGGCGCCGCGATAAAGCTGGCTGGCACCCAGCTTGTGAAAAAAGCGCAGGGACATGCTGTCCATCGATAGAATTCCGTGTGGCCCGGCGTAATTGAGCGGCATGACGGTTTCACGGCCGTGGCGCTCGATCGCCTGCGAGGTGCGCTCGTGGATCAGGTCCAGCGCC
>JBEELY010000237.1:0-3446 GCA_041167925.1 Pseudomonadota bacterium
CACCGTCTGCGGGCAGGCATAGCCGCACCACAGCCTGCCTGCCACAGCGGTAAAGAAAAAGAGGGACAGTGCGGCGATGACCAGCAGACCTGCCAGGTAGATGAAATCCTGTGGCCAGAGCACGACGCCAAACAGATAGAACTTGCGCGTCCCCAGGTCGAAAAGCACGGCCTGGCGGTCATTCCAGTTCAGCCAGGGCAGACCATAAAAAAGCAGCTGGGTGAACCACACCGCGGCCCAGCGCAGATTGGCAAAGCGCCCCTTGACCGAGCGCGGATAGATCTTTTCGTGGGATGCGTAAAGCGAGAAGAGCCCGCCGCCTGCAGCCTCCGCGGCGGGCTCGGCTGAAATAGGAATGGTCTTGCGGGGCGGCGCGGTCACCGTGACAAGCTCAGTACATAGGCGGCCAGGACGTGAATCTGCCCTTCAGTGAGCTTATCTTCCCAAAGCGGCATTCTGTTGTTGATGCCGTTGTTGATCGCGTGAGTGATCGCCTGCAGGCCACCGCCATGCAGCCAGATGCGGTCAGTCAGGTTGGGTGCGCCCAGGACAGGATTGCCTTCGCCCTTGGCACCATGGCAGGCCGCACACACGCCAAATTTGGGTTTGCCCAACTGGGCCTTCATGGAGTCTCCGCCGCCCGAAAGCGACATGACGTAGTGGGCGAGATTTTCAACATCTTGGCCACTACCGACCGCAGCGGCCATGGGGGGCATGACCCCATTGCGGCCCTTGGCGATGGTCTGAATGATGGAGTCCGGCGCGTTGCCGTACAGCCAGTCGCCATCGGTGAGATTTGGAAAACCCTTGGCGCCACGACCATCCGAGCCATGGCACTGCGCGCAGTTGTTCAGGAAGAGCCGCTCACCAATGGCACGCGCTTGCGCGTCGCCCACCAGATCAGCGACTGGCCGCGCCTGAAAACCCGCATAGAGGGGGGCAATCTGATCGTTGAGGGCCTTGGCTTCTGCATCGTGCTGCGCCCGGGTGCTCCACTTCAGACTGCCGGAGTTGGCGCCGAGCCCCGGGTAGAACCACAGATAGATCAAAGCAAAGACGATGGTCAGCACGAAGAGGATGACCCACCAGCGTGGTAGCGGATTGTTGGCTTCCCGAAGGTCGCCATCCCACAGATGCCCGGTCGTGTTGTCGGGCGTGGCCGGGGGTTTTTTGCTGTTGGCCACCAGGACCAGAAGGCAAAAGACCACTGCAAGCAGGGTGACAGTGATGATGAAGGGGGACCAGAATCCGCCAGTGAAATCAGCCATGATGGGCTCCTGTGTCAGTCATCAAGCGGAAGACGGGCGTCGCGCTCAAAGCGGGCCTTGTTGCGAGGTGCCCAGGCCCAGATCGCAATGCCCACGAAGCAGGCCAGAGAGATCGCGGTGATCAGGCCCCGGATCAGATTGATGTCCATGAAGTGCCTTAGATGAAGTGCTTTTCGGAGCAGCGCAAAAAGGCTCAGCGCAAAGCCGTGCCCAGGCCCTGCAGATAGGCGATCAGGGCATCCATTTCAGTCTTGCCTTTGACCGCTGCCGGGGCTTCGTCAATCTCTTGGGCGCTATAGGGCACCCCAATGCTGCCGAGCGCCTTCATGCGGACCTGTACCTGGGCACCATCGAGAGGGGCCTTGGCGAGCCAGGGATAGCCCGGCATGTTGGATTCGGGCACGAGTTCGCGCGGATTGATCAGATGCACGCGATGCCATTCGTCGTTGTAGCGACCACCCACCCGCGCCAGATCGGGGCCCGTGCGCTTGCTGCCCCACTGAAAGGGATGGTCGTAGACGAATTCACCCGCCACCGAGTAGGGGCCGTAACGCAGGGTCTCGGCCCGCATCGGGCGGATCATTTGCGAATGGCAGTTGTAGCAGCCCTCGCGCAGATACACATCGCGTCCGGCCAGTTGCAGCGCAGGATAGGGCTTCACACCCTGGACCGGTTCGGTGGTGGATTTCTGAAAGTACAGCGGCACGATCTCGACCAGGCCGCCGACCGAGACGGTCAGCAGCGTGAGCACGATCAGCAGCAGGACGTTGGTTTCGATTTTTTCGTGACTGAGCTTCATGGGGCGTCTCCTTGCGCTCAGGCGTGGGCCGGTGCAAGCACCGCCACCGTGGTGGGTTTGCCGCCCATGGCGGTTCTGGCCACGTTCCAGGCCATGATCAGCATGCCGCTCAGATACAGCAGGCCGCCCAGCAAACGAACGTAGTAGTAGGGGTAGCTCGCCTTGACCGACTCGACAAACGAATAGGTCAGCGTCCCATCAGGCTCCACGGCGCGCCACATCAGGCCCTGGGTGACCCCGCTGATCCACATGGCCACGGCATAGAGCACGATGCCGATGGTGGCGAGCCAGAAGTGAATCTCGATGGCACGCATGCTGTACATGCGCTCGCGACCGAACAGGCGTGGCACCAGGTAATACAGGCTGCCCATGGAGATCAGGCCCACCCAGCCCAGGGCGCCTGAGTGCACATGACCGATCGTCCAGTCGGTGTAGTGCGAGAGGGCATTGACGGTCTTGATGGACATCATCGGACCTTCAAAGGTCGACATGCCATAGAAAGACAGCGAGACGATCAGAAAGCGCAGGATGGGGTCGTCGCGCAGTTTGTGCCACACCCCGGAGAGGGTCATGATGCCGTTGATCATGCCTCCCCAGGAGGGGGCTAGCAGGATCAGCGAAAAGACCATGCCCAGCGATTGCGCCCAGTCGGGCAGGGCGGTGTAGTGCAGGTGATGAGGACCTGCCCACATGTAGGTGAAGATCAGGGCCCAGAAGTGCACGATGGACAGCCGATAGCTGTAGACCGGCCGGCCGATCTGCTTGGGCACGAAGTAGTACATCATGCCCAGAAAGCCCGCAGTCAGGAAAAAGCCCACGGCATTGTGGCCGTACCACCACTGCACCATGGCGTCCTGCACGCCGGCATAAATGGAGTAGGACTTCATGAAACCCGCTGGCACGGCCAGGCTGTTGACCACATGCAGCAGCGCCACGGTGAGAATAAAGGCGCCGTAGAACCAGTTGGCTACATAAATGTGCTGTACGCGGCGTTTGGCGATGGTGCCAAAGAACACAATGGCATACGACACCCACACCAGCGTGATCAGGATGTCGATCGGCCACTCAAGCTCGGCGTATTCCTTGCCCGAGGTATAGCCCAGCGGCAGCGACACGGCTGCGGCAACAATCACGGCCTGCCAGCCCCAGAAGGTGAAGGCGACCAGCGGGCCGCCAAAGAGGCGGGTATGGCAGGTGCGCTGAACGCAGTAGTAGCTCGTTGCAAAGAGCGCGCATCCACCGAACGCAAAAATCACTGCATTGGTGTGCAGGGGCCGAAGACGTCCGTAGGACAGCCAGGGAAGATCGAAATTGAGTGCCGGGAAGGCGAGCTGCGCCGCGATCCAGACGCCTGCGAGCATGCCGACCACGCCCCAGAC
>JBEELY010000254.1:0-5184 GCA_041167925.1 Pseudomonadota bacterium
CAGCTTGCGGGCATCGAAGCGTTCGCCAGGCCGAAAGGGGCTCAAACCCACTACGGATTCAAGCGGATAGCGCTTCAGCCCGCGAATCTCGAAGGCTCCGTAGCGCACGGGCGGCCCCGGAACAATCCTCAGCCTCAGCACGGCCCGAGCCTGCTCAGGATCCACTTCAGCCTGACTGTCCTCGATCCGGGCCCGCAGAAGACCTTCATCCCTGAGCGCTTCGATCAGCCTGGACTTTGCAGACTCCCAATCCCGGGAGACGAAAGGCTGTCCGACCTGCATGGGCCAGCGCCGCAGGAGCGCGCGACTCATCGCCGCCGCTCGCGCCGGGTCCGGATCCACGAACTGCAAATCAAGCTGGCTGACCCGTGTCAGGGGACCGGGATCGATCAGGACCCGCGCACCCTCGCGCAAGGGAGTGACTTCGACGTTTGGGCTGAAGTAGCCCTGCGTGGCCAGCAGTTCCTTGATTTCCCGGGGTGCGCGCGCGAGGAAAAGCGACATCTGCGAAGGGTCGTAATCCTCGCGGTGCTGCCAGCGCCCGAGCAGGGTGTAGTCACGCAGCAGTCGCTCAAGGGAGGCAGGCCCTTCGATCTCGAACGGGTAGCGCGCGACCTTCGCGGCCTTCGGCGCAGCCTCCTGGGCGGCCCCAGGCAGGGCAAGCCCAAACCACAGCATCAGGAATAACAGCGGCGCGCGCGTCAGTCGAACGCGCAGCCTGTTCACCTCGACTCAGATCACGATCGTGGGCGCCGCACCCTCGGGGCGGGCCACGATGCTGCCGATGCACGCCGCGGTCTCACCGAGCGCACGCAAGCGCTCGACGCAGGCCTGGGCGCTGGCCTGATCGACCACCAGCACCATGCCGATGCCGCAATTGAACACCCGGTGCATCTCAGCCGGATCGATCGACCCCTCGCGCTGCAGCCAGTCGAAGATCTTCGGCTGACGCCAGGCAGATTGTTCGAGCACGGCCTGGCAGCCCTGGGGCAGCACCCTGGGGACATTCTCGACCAGACCGCCGCCAGTGATGTGGGCGATGCCCTTGATCGGCATTTCGCCCAACACCGTCAGTACCGGTTTCACGTAGATGCGGGTGGGCGCCATGACGGCATCGGCCAGGCTGCGTCCATCGAGGTCTTGCTGCAGGCCCGGCGCATCAATCGCACCAAAAGCCCGCTCGATCACGCGGCGGACCAGGGAGTAGCCGTTGGAATGCACCCCGCTCGAGGCCAGTCCGATCACCACATCGCCAGGCGCGATCTGCCTGCCATCGATGATGGCCGACTTTTCGACCGCACCGACGGCAAAGCCAGCCAGATCGTATTCCCCATCCGGGTACATGTCGGGCATCTCGGCTGTTTCGCCGCCGATCAGGGCGCAACCCGCCTGCTCACAGCCCTGCGCAATTCCCCCCACCACACTGGCAGCAGTATCGACATTGAGTCGCCCGCAGGCAAAGTAGTCGAGAAAGAAGAGCGGCTCGGCGCCCTGGACCAGGATGTCGTTCACGCTCATGGCCACCAGATCGATGCCCACCGTGTCATGCCGGTTCAGCGCAAAGGCCATGCGCAACTTGGTCCCCACGCCATCGGTGCCAGAGACCAGCACAGGCTCCCGATAGCGTTTGGGCACTTCAAATAGGGCACCAAACCCACCGATGCCGGTGAGCACGCCTTCACGCAGGGTCCGGCGGGCCAGAGGCTTGATGCGCTCGACCAGAGCATCACCGGCATCAATGTCAACGCCTGCGCCCTTGTAAGACAAGGGCGAGGCGGCAGGGCGGGAGGGGTGGGCCATGACTCTGTTCCGGGCAGGACAAGGACGCGCGCAGCATAGAATGGGCGTTCGAAGGCCGGAATTGTAACGGCCAGGGCCATCCGCCCCCGCTTCCTGCATGCAACTTCCCCTGGATCTTGCCGCCGCACCCGCTGCGCGACTGGCGAACTTCGTGCCCGGCCCCAACCAGGAGGCGCTCGCGGCCGCGCAGCGCTGCGCGGCGGGCGAACTGCGCGCCCTGTATCTCTGGGGCGCGCGTGGCACCGGACGCTCGCACCTGCTGACGGCGATCGCCGCCGAGCAGGTCGAGCGCTCGGGGATGGCGGCGCCTTCCGGGCAGGCCGGACCCGACCACTCCGGTTGGCAAGCAAGGGCGCTGGGCCAGAACAGCCCGATCGAGCAGTTCGTGTTCGATCCGGACATCCAGTGCTGGCTGGTCGACGATGTCGAACAACTCGACCGGACCCGCCAGGAGGCAGCCTTTCATCTTTTCAATGCCGCGATGGCCCATCCTGGGGCGGTCTTTGTGGCTGCCGGATCCCAGCCACCCGCGCGGCTTGGACAGCTTGGGCTGATGCCGGAACTGGCCACCCGGCTGGGTTACGGACTGGTGATCCAGCTGCAGCCCCTGGCCGAAAACGACATCGCCACCGCACTCAAGCTGACCCTGCATGAGCGGGGGCTGAGCGCCAGCGCCGAGCTCATTCCCTGGCTGCTCACCCATGCGCCGCGCAACCTGGGACAGCTGCGCGGACTGATCGATGCGCTTGATCGCTACGCCCTCGCACGGCACCGCGCACTCACCATCCCCCTGCTGCGGGACTTTGAGCGCGATGCCCAAGGGCTGCTCTGACGTAGAATCCGCCGGCCATGAATCTCGCACTGTTTGACCTCGACTACACCCTGCTGCCCATCGACAGCGACTATGAATGGGCCCGCTTCCTGATCCGCCAGGGCGTGCTCGACGGTGCACATTACGAACGCGAAAACGAGCGCTTTTTTGCGCAGTACAAGCAGGGCACCCTCGACATCTTCGAGTTCCTGAAGTTTCAGCTCGCGCCACTGGGCGCCAAGCCGCGCCGACAGCTCGATGCCTGGCACCAGCAGTACATGAGCGACGTGGTCGCCCCCAGGATTGCGCCGCAGGCCCGCGCGTTGGTCGAACAACACCGCAGCCAGGGCGACCTGATTGCTCTGGTCACGGCCACCAATGCCTTTGTCACGGCCCCGATCGCCAAGGCTTTCGGCATCGATCACCTGATTGCCACCGGCATCGAGGAGGTCAATGGCGAGTTCACCGGCAAACCCCATGGAACGCCCTCGTTTCGCGAAGGCAAGGTCTCGCGCACCGAGCAGTGGCTTCAGGCGCTGGGCCATCGCCTGGAGGGCTTTGAGCGGTCGTGGTTTTACAGCGATTCCATGAATGACCTGCCCCTGCTGGAAAAGGTCACCCATCCTGTGGCCACCAATCCCGACGAGCGGCTGGCCAGCGTGGCCGGGCAGCGCGGCTGGACGATTCTTCGACTGTTTACCGATGTGCATTGAGCCACTGGCTGCAGGATCCCAAGCATGATCCTCGCGTTTTTCAAGCGGCTGTTTGCCGGTGCGCCTGCGGTCCCGAGTACACCGCAAGCCCGCACCTGGAAGGGGGCCGAACTCGGCATTCGGCGCGAGCAGATCTCGCAAGCAGCCATACGCACCTGCGAAATCCTGCAGCGGGCGGGCTTCAAGGCCTTCGTGGTGGGCGGAGGCGTGCGCGACTCGCTGCTGGGCCTGCAGCCCAAGGACTTCGACGTCGCGACCGACGCCACGCCGGAAGAGGTTCAGGCGCTATTCCGGCGCGCGCGCATCATTGGTCGCCGCTTCAAGATCGTCCATGTGATGTTCGGTCGCGAAACCATCGAAACCTCCACCTTCCGGGCCCTGCAGACCGATGCCGAAACCGATGAGCATGGTCGGGTGCTGCGCGACAATGTCTACGGCAGCCAGCATGACGATGCCCTGCGGCGCGACTTCACCGTCAATGCCCTGTACTACGACCCGGTCGCCGATGTCGTGATTGACGAGCTCGGCGGCGTGCAAGACCTGCGCGCCAAAGTACTGCGCATGATCGGCGACCCGGCCACCCGCTACCGCGAGGATCCGGTGCGTATGCTGCGCACGGTCAGGTTTGCCTCCAAGCTCGGCTTCGAGGTCGATCCGGCCACTCTGGCCCCCATCCGGGGCCTGGCCGATCTCCTTGAAAACGTGCCCTCGGCGCGTCTTTTCGACGAAATGCTCAAGCTGCTTGAGTCGGGCCACGCCATGGCCTGCCTGCGCCGGCTTCGCGTCGAAGGACTGCATCATGGCGTGCTCCCCTTGCTCGATGTCATCCTGGAGCAGCCGCACGGCGAGCGCTTCGTCGAGCTCGCACTGGCCCAGACCGATGAGCGGGTGCGGGCAGGCAAGTCCATCTCGCCCGGTTTCCTGTTCGCAGCCCTGCTGTGGCAGCGTGTGGCCGACCGCTGGCAAGCCCACCGGCAGGCGGGCGAGCACACCATCCCGGCCCTCATGCAGGCCATGGATACCGTGCTCGACGAACAGGCGGAAAAGCTCGCCATTCAGCGCCGGTTTATTGCCGACATGCGCGAGATCTGGGGACTACAGCCCCGCTTCGAGCGCACCGGCCGCAGCGCGGTGCGGGTGCTCGAGCATCTGCGCTTTCGTGCGGGCTACGATTTCATGCTTTTGCGGGTTCAGGCAGGCGAATTGCCTGCCGAGATCGGCCAGTGGTGGCAGGCCTTTGTCGAGTCCGATCCGCAGGCCCGCGAGACCCTTCTGACGCAGACGCCCCCGGACAGCCGTGCGACCGGTACTCGCAGGCGTCGCCGGCGCAGCGGAAGCCGCAAAGCCCGTCCGGACGGCGCCGATGCCACTGCCTGACCCGGCAGACCTGAACAGTCCGACAGTGCTACAGCCCCTGCCTGTACGGGCCTGGATCGGACTGGGGGCCAACCTGGGTGCTCGTCACCTCACGCTGGTGCGGGCGCTCGATGCACTGCGTCAATTGCCGCGCAGCCGCCTGATCGCGCGCTCGCGCCTGTGGCGCAGCGCACCTGTGGATGCCGACGGGCCCGATTACCTCAATGCGGTGGCGGCACTCGACACCCGACTCACCAGCGTCGAGCTGCTTGAACGCATGCAGACGATCGAATCACGCTTCGGTCGCGAGCGGCCCTTCCGCAATGCCCCCCGCACCTTGGACCTCGACCTTCTGCTGTTCGGCCACGAGCGCTGCATCAGCGCCTTTTTGCAGCTGCCGCATCCACGCATGCACCAGCGCGCCTTCGTGCTCGCCCCCCTGATCGAACTGGCGCCGGACATCGACATCCCCCCGCACGGTCGCGCACGCGACCTGTTGCGAGA
>JBEELY010000467.1:0-3797 GCA_041167925.1 Pseudomonadota bacterium
CTGCAGCAACTCGGATCGAGACTCGGACCCGCACATCCCGAGGTCATGGCCGAGCAGGCGCAGGCCGAGCAATTGCGCAGCCGGCTCGCGGCTGAGACCTCCAGGGTCAGTGCCAGCCTGCAAGCCAGCCACCAGGTCAACCTGGTGCGTGAGGCCCGACTGAGGGAAGCGCTTGAAAACCAGCGCGGCAGGGTGGCAGGACTCAAGGGTGCGCGCGATCAGTTGCATGTTCTGGAGCGTGAGGTCCAGAGCGCGCAGCGGGCACTCGAGATGGTGAGTCAGCGCCTGACCGAAACCCGGCTCGAAAGCCAGGCCCGCCACTCCAATGCAAGCGTCATCACACCCGCTGTGCCTCCTGCCCGGCCTTCACGGCCGCAGCCATTCCTCAATGCTGTGCTCGGTCTTGCAGCGGGTCTGGTCATCGGTCTGATGGCAGCGCTGACACTCGAATCCAGCCAGCGTCCGGTGCGTGATACCGAGGATGCGCAACTGGCCAGCGGGCTGACGGTTCTCGCTCGTCTACCCGAACTCGGAACGCAGGCCTCCCAGCGTCTGATCGGTCCCTGAGCAGACCAACCGACCCAGGTTGACCTCAGCGGGTCTTCTCAACAGAGAGGGCCCTTCGCCGCCGAAGTGCCCGCAGGAGTCGTTCATGTCCTCCACCCCCGTCCTGTCCTTTCCCCTTCGTCCCGCGCCGACCCCGATGGCCGGACCCCGCTTGTCCGTCTCTTTGCAGCGCGCCCTGGCTTCACGTTCGGGCTATGTTGAGAGTGTGCGTTCGCTGGCCATGCAGCTGCGGGCGCGCTGGTTTGACGGCACGCCAGGCCGCGCCGCGCTGGCGATCAGCAGCGCGGATCCGGGTGATGGCCGTAGCCTTCTGACGGCAGCGCTTGCTGTGGAATTCGCGCGCAGCGGCCGCCAGACTCTGGTGGTCGATGCTGACCTGCGCATGCCCGCGCAACAGGCCCTGTTCAACCTGCCCCATCGACGTGGCCTGGGTCATGTGCTCGCAGGCCTGGACCCGCAGCCTGAGTGTCTTCCGGTTCCGGCCATCCCAAGGCTCATGGTCCTCACGGCCGGACAGGACTCGCCCGAACCCCAGGAATGCTTTGGCGGCACGCGCCTGATGCGCCTGATGGACGAGCTTGCGCTCGCGCATGATGTGATTCTGGTGGACACACCTGCGGCGCAGTTCGCGCCTGAAGCGCCCCTGATTGCACAGGCGACTCGCGGTGCACTGCTTCTGGCGCGGCGCGGCCGCACGCGCAGCAGCGATTTGCAGGGGCTGGCCCGACTGCTGTCGCGGGCCGGTGTCGAGTTGCTCGGCACCACGCTCAACGACGCCGCCTGAGCCCATGACGCCACCCACCTCATTGATGAGACTGCGGCGACCGAAAGACGGTGCCTGGGTCCTGAAGGCAGCAAGCCTGGCTCTGGCGGTGGTGTTGGCGCTGGCCTTGGCGAGTGGAGATCTGATTCTGATCGGCCTTGTGTTGGGTGCGGTGGCAGGTCTGATGTTGATCGAAAGGCCGGTGGTCACCTTGGGCATTGTGGTGATCGGTGTTCTCGCGGTGGCCGGCCCCCTGGTGATGCACTGGCCGCAGGCGGTCCGCCTGCCCTGGATGCTCGCCCTGCTCGGGGTGCTGCTGATGGTGACTGCAGTGCTGCATGGTGCGCTTGCCAGGCAGGCGGTCGCGGCGCGACCCACCCCCTGGCCCGGCTTTGCGATCGCTGCGGTCGGCAGCCTCGCCTTTGCAGTGCTGGGCGCCGGGCTGAGCGAGGGAACGCTCGAGCAGGGCGTGGCCGGCCTCAAGCGGCAGTATGCGTTCTGGGGGGTCCTTCTGCTGTGGCTGACGTTGCCGCTGCAATGGCGCCAGGTGCGACTGCTGTTTGCGGCCCTGCTTGCGATTGCACTGCTGCAGCTCCCTCTGGCGCTGTATCAGCGCTGGGTCCTGATGCCGCGTCGCCTGAACCTTCCGGATGGTGTTGTGCCGGTGGACATCGTGGCCGGCAGCTTCGAGGGCAGCCTGACTGGCGGGGCCAACAACAATGTCATGGCCTTCTTTCTCGTGCTGATGCTGGCGGCTCTGGCCGCACTGCGTCGGGAGGGCCTGATCCGTCCTGCGCTCTTCTGGCCTCTGGTGGCCTGGATGGCCGCGCCGCTCGTTCTGGGTGAGACCAAGATGGTGGTGATCCTGCTGCCTCTGGCCATGGCCGTCGTGTATGCCGACCAGATCCGGGCACGACCCGGGCGTTTCGTGCTGGGCGCTCTGGCCATGCTGCTGGCCTGTGCGGCACTGCTCTACAACTACGTGGCTCTGCAGGTCGAGGAAGGTCGCAGTGGCATGAGCCTGCAGGCGCGCATCGAGGAAAACATCAACTACAACCTGGGCGATCGCGGCTACTACGGCGGCGCAAGCCTGAACCGCAGCAATGTGGCGAGCTTCTGGTGGAGCCGCCACGGCCTTCAGGATTTGTCCGGAACCTTGCTGGGTCACGGCATCGGCTCGGCCCATGGCTCCCGCGGTACCGAGCGCCTTGGACATATGGACCGCCGCTATCCAGGCTATGCCATCGGTCTGACGGCCGTGGCGGTGCATCTCTGGGAGCAGGGGCTGGTGGGCGTGGCTCTGGTGCTGGGCAGCGTCGCGGGCGCGTGGCGCGCTGCAAGCCGCCTGGCCCGGCGGGCGCAGCAGGGCATCGATCGGGCGCTGTGTCGCAGCCTCGCAGCAGGAGCGGCCCTCCTTCTGCCCATCTGGCTTGCCCTGGAGGCCTGGGTCCTGGCGCCGAGCTTTCAGGTGCTGATCGCGCTCATCCTGGGACTGACCGCATGGCGCGCGCGTTTGCCTGTCTCGCCGGGGGAGCTTCCCCTGCGCCCGCCCGCCTGAGGAGATTCAAACCATGCGCATCCTGCTTGCGACTGCCGAGAGCCATCCGACCTACCGTCCCGATGTGCAGATCCTGTTCGGTCAGTCTGTGCCCGCGCACGGCATCCAGGTCGACCTGCTCGCGGTGACTCCGGGTCCGCAGGAGGCCGCATGGAACGGCGGTGTGTTGCACGCCCGAAAGCCCCGGGGTCGGGGAGCGCTTGCAACACTGCGCAGCGATCTGCGATTGCAGATGGATCTGCTGGGTACCCGGCTCAAGGGCATTGATCTGTTGGTGGTCAGGGACAAACCTGTGCTGGGACTGATCGGATGGCTTGCAGCACAACAGGCCAGCCTGCCTTTCGCCTACTGGATGTCCTATCCCCTGCCTGCGCACCATCGCTGGCTTGCAGGCCGGTCGGATCTGCCCCTGGCCAGACGCTCCTGGATGGCCACCCGCGGCCTGCTTGGACAATGGGGCCTGGACCAGGTGCTCGTGCCCCGGGCGGACTGGCTCTTCGTGCAGTCCCAGGCCATGCTCGAGAGTCTTAGGCGCAAGGGGCTGCATCACGACCGGGTCAGCGTGGTGCCGATGGGGGTGGAGGTTGCAGCGATTCCGGAGCCGGCCACCGATTGGCCGCCTGTATTGGAGGGCCGCCAGGTGGGGGTGTATTTGGGCACGCTCGATCGTGCCCGCGGTCTCGAGGTGTTGATCGATGCCACCTTGCGGGCTGTACGACAGAGGCCTGATTTCCGTTTGCTGGTCATCGGCGAGGCAGATGAGCCCGGTGATGTCGGCGCCTTGCAGGAATTTGCCCGGCGGCGCGGGGCCTTGCCCTGGGTGCATTTTGCCGGGCGTCTGCCCCGCCAGCGGGCTCTGTCCTGGGTTCGGCGATGCGCCCTGGCCTTGTCGCCCGTGCCGCGCACGCC
>JBEELY010000470.1:0-6849 GCA_041167925.1 Pseudomonadota bacterium
GCTTCTTCGGGCGTAGGCAGTACCCAGCATCTGGCAGGCGCGCTGTTCAATCTGCTGGCGGGTACGCAGATGAATCACATTCCCTACAAGGGCAGCGGGCAGGCCGTGGTCGACCTGATTGCAGGTCAGGTCAACACCAACTTCGACACCATGCCGCCGGTGCTTGAGCACATCCGGGCCGGACGCCTGCGTGCACTGGCCATCTCCACGCCCACCCGGCTGCCCCAACTCGCCCAGGTGCCCACCTTCGAAGAAAAAGGCATTCGAGGGTTCGATGTCACCAACTGGTATTCGGTCATGGGCCCCAAGGGCCTGCCGCGTGACATCACCGCGAAAATCGATGAAGCGGTGCGCAAGGCCATGAACGACCCGGAGGTTCGGGCCAAGCTTGACCCGCAGGGCGTGCAGTTTGGCGGACCACAAACGCCCGATGCCTTCAGGGACTTCATCCGCGCCGAAAACACCAAGTACGCCAAGATGGTCCGGGAACTCAACATCCGCGCCGAATGAACGCCGCTGACATGACCGTCGCTTCAGACACTGGCCAGGTGCGTATTGAGCAGGCCGACGGCATTGCCACGGTCATTCTCGATCGCCCGGCCAAACTGAACGCCCTCACTCGCCCGATGTGGCGGGCGCTAGGGGCGGCCTTCGAGACCTTGTCCGCTGACGATCAGGTCCGTGTCGTGATCGTGCGTGGCGCGGGCGAAAGGGCCTTCTCTCCTGGCAACGACATCAAGGAATTCGAGACGGAGCGCGCCAACAAAGCCCAGGCCATTGCCTATGGCCACGACATGCACCACACCGCCCACCAGATAGCCGCCTGCAGACATCCGGTGGTGGCGCAGATTCACGGCATCTGCGTGGGTGGAGGTCTGGAGATCGCTGCCCTGGCAGATATGCGTATCTGCGGCGAGTCGAGCCGCTTCGGAGCCCCGATCAAGAATCTTGGCCTGGTCATGGCCTACGACGAAATGAAGCCTCTGGTCGATCTGGTCGGTCGATCGATCGCGCTCGAGATCTTGCTTGAAGGCCGGATCATGGATGCCCAGGAGGCGCTGGCCAAGGGCCTGGTCAGCCGGGTCGTGCCGGATGGCCAGGTTGCAGCCGAAACCCTGGCCACGGCGCAGCGCATCGCCGAAGGGGCGCCCCTCGTGGCGCGCTGGCACAAGCGCTTCGCACGCCGGCTCACCGACCCGGCCCCTTTGTCTGACGCCGAACGCGACGAGTGCTTCGATTGTTTCGACACCCAGGACTTTCGTACGGGGTATGCCGCATTCGTCGCCAAGACCAGGCCCAGGTTTGAGGGTCGGTGACCTTGAAAGACGCTGCGCGCGAAAGGTGCAACGCTTGAACGATGCCCTGAGGATGCCCTGCCTTGAAGAGTGAGTCGCGAACGCCTGCACTGGCTGGCCGCACCCGGGCCATCGCACCGTTTCAAGTGATGGAACTGGTCAAGCAGGCCACGGCGCTGCAACAGCAGGGCCATCCGGTCATCCATCTGTCCATCGGCGAACCCGACTTCACCGCGCCGCCTGCCGTCATCGACGCCCTCGAACGGGCAGCGCGTGCAGGGCGGGCTCAATACACTCCTGCGCTTGGAACGCCCGAGTTGCGCGAGGCCATAGCCCAGGACACCTTGCGCCGGCACGGCGTGCGGATCGACCCGAACCGGGTGGTGATTACTGCTGGCGCTTCCGCGGCACTCACCCTGGCCTGTTGCGCACTGGTCAACCCAGGGGACGAAGTGCTGCTCACCGATCCGTCCTACCCCTGCAACCGGCATTTCGTGGCCGCTTTTGATGGTGTTCCGATCGGGGTTCCGGTCGGCGCTGAAACGCGCTTTCAGATGAGCGCTGCATTGCTCGAGCAGCACTGGGGGGAGCGTAGTCGCGGCACCTTGCTGGCTTCACCGGCCAACCCGACAGGCACCTCAATCGCCTTCGATGAGCTTGCACGCATCGTCCAGGCCGTGCGTTCGAGGCACGGGTTCACGCTGGTCGATGAGATCTACATTGGTCTGAGCCACACCGAGACGCAGGTTCGCAGCGCACTCGAGCTGGGCGAGGACCTGCTCGTTTGCAACAGTTTCTCCAAAGTCTTTCAGATGACGGGCTGGCGCCTGGGCTGGCTGGTGGTGCCCCCTTCCACCGTTGCGGTCTTTGAGAAACTCGCGCAGAACCTCATGATCTGCGCTTCGGCGCTGGCGCAGCACGCGGCGCTGGCCTGTTTTGAGCCCGAAACCTTGTCCATCTACGAGGAGCGCCGTCGCATCCTGACCGCTCGCCGCGATGCGATCATTCCAAAGTTGAAGGCTCTGGGCTTCGGCATCCCGGTGATCCCCGATGGTGCCTTTTATCTGTGGCTTGATTGCAGCCGGTTTGGTGACAGTTCAGCCCTGGCGCACAGGTTACTGCATGAGGCTCATGTCTCGCTGGTACCGGGTCATGACTTCGGACATGCCGATCCTGGGCGCTGGATGCGACTCTCGTATGCCGCGCCAATCGAAGTTTTGGAGCAGGCGATTTCCCGCATGGCCCCTGTGCTGGATCAGATCTCTTCCTGAACCACACTCCTGGCGTGCGGTCTGAACGCAGCCGCCTCCTTCCTGAATGCCGTGGAATCCGGTTCGGAAGTGACCGGCTCCGGCGTATCGCTCACGACCCTGGCGAGTTCCTCGCGCGCGGCCATGACTTTCGCGCCATAGCCGAAGTCATGATCGACCTGTGCAGCGCCGACATAGGCCTTGAGCGCCAGAGGCAAGGTGTCATGCGCCTGCAGGTAGTGCTTCAAAATGGCCGTGCCAACACGCAAGTTGGCCACAGGATCAAACGCGGCCTGTACGCCACCAAAGGGCTGAAATTTGGCGAAGTGCACCCGGGTCAGCACCTGCATCAGCCCCTGCGCACCCGCCGGGCTCTCGGCCAGCGGATTGAACCTTGACTCGACCGAGATGATGGCCAGCACCAGCAGCGGGTCAATTTGGGCTTCGCGAGCCACCTGATAGGCATGGTGAACAAGCTCTCGGCTGAAATCGAGCGCGCGTCGGTAGTGGCTTGAAATATGCAGCGCCAGAAGGGTCTGCGAGTCATCCAACTTGACTGCCACCGGCTTGCGCAGCTTGCGCTCTGGCAAGGGCAGCGCCTTTGAGCTTGCCTGATCTGCATTGAGCATCAGTACCTGTGAAGCCTGCGGTGCCATTGCCTGATGAGGCTCATCAAGCGTCGTCCGGTTTGTGCCCGGGCCGTAACCGGCCATCGCCGCAAGAGTCAACAGCGCGAGGACTACCGACATCAAAAGAGTCCAACGCGAATTCGTGGGACGCCGCTCAGGCGCCCGAGCGGTGCCAGCCACAAGGCGGGCCCGGCGCACAAGGCTGCAGCCCGCTTGCGCAGGCCTGGGCAATAAGCTCATCGAACGCATCCTCAGATCAGGGCAAAACCGCACCCGCTCGAAGACGAGGTCTTCGGATTGAATGGCCGGCATCATGCCGGGCGGCGTGTCGCTCTGAAGGGGGAACTGCGCTGCAGGATGGACGGGCCATCGCTCACTACCGGGGCAGCAATTCCTCTGGCAGCCTCCATACAAGGCCTGCGTTAGAGCGAATCAAGAACGTCGAACCTGAATTTTAACAGAACTGCAATATTCCCTAGTGCGACGGGGTTGGGCAATCGGACGCAATCTCGTGTGCGACCATCGGCATTGAACTCCTTCCGGTTGATCCCACATGCGCTACAACGACCTGCGCGACTTCATTGCCCAACTCGAAACCCGTGGCGAACTTCGGCGCGTGCGGCCCGAGATTTCACCGCGTTTCGAGATGACCGAGATTGCCGATCGCGTTCTGCGTAGCCAGGGCCCGGCCTTGCTGTTTGAACAACCCGTGCAGGGCAGCCAACGCTGGTCTATGCCGGTGCTCGCCAACCTGTTCGGCACACCGCAACGCGTGGCCATGGGCATGGGTGAGGATTCGGTGCAAGCCCTGCGGGAAGTGGGTCGACTGCTGGCCTACCTCAAGGAACCTGAGCCGCCGAAGGGGCTCAAGGATGCCTGGGACAAGTTGCCCATGCTGCGGCAGGTGCTCAGCATGTCCCCGCGCGAGGTCTCACGCGCGCCCTGCCAGGCACAGGTATTCGAGGGCGCCGAGGTCGATCTGGGGCGCATTCCGATCCAGACCTGCTGGCCCGGGGATGTCGCGCCCCTGATCACCTGGGGCCTCGTGATCACGCGCGGCCCGCAACGCACGCGACAGAATCTCGGGATCTATCGGCAACAGGTGATCGGCCCCAACCAGACCATCATGCGCTGGCTGGCGCATCGCGGCGGCGCACTGGATTTTGCTCAGCACGCCAAGGCGCATCCGGGACAGGACTTTCCAATCACTGTGGCGTTGGGAGCAGATCCAGCCACCATTTTGGGGGCAGTCACACCCGTACCCGACACCCTGTCGGAATATCAGTTTGCTGGTCTATTGCGGGGATCACGCACCGAGCTTGTGAAATGCCTCGGCAACGACCTGAGAGCGCCCGCCAGTGCGGAGATCGTTCTGGAGGGCAGAATCCGGCCCGACCCGGATGGCAGTCTCACGCAAGCCCATGCACAGCGACTCGGGTGGAAGGGCGCCCTCCCCGAGACCGCCCGCACGGGCTGGGAGATGGCCCTCGAGGGGCCTTACGGTGACCACACCGGCTACTACAACGAGCAGGACTGGTTTCCGGTCTTCACCATCGACCGGATCACCCAGCGCGAAAACCCGATCTATCACAGCACCTACACCGGCAAGCCGCCCGACGAGCCCGCCATTCTGGGCGTGGCCCTCAATGAGGTCTTCGTGCCCATCCTGTGTCGACAGTTCCCGGAGATCACGGATTTTTACCTGCCTCCGGAGGGTTGCTCCTACCGCATGGCCGTGGTGTCCATCAAGAAGCAGTACCCGGGCCATGCCAAGCGGGTCATGTTCGGGATCTGGAGCTTCCTGCGTCAGTTCATGTACACCAAGTTCATTGTGGTCGTCGACGACGACATCGACATCCGCGACTGGAAGGAAGTGATCTGGGCCATCACGACCCGGGTGGATCCGCTGCGCGACACCACTCTGGTCGATCGCACACCGATCGACTATCTGGATTTCGCCTCACCGGTCTCGGGCCTGGGCTCCAAAATGGGGATCGACGCTACACACAAATGGCCAGGAGAAACCACGCGCGAGTGGGGCCGCGCCATCACGATGGATGCTGCGGTCCGATCCCGGGTCGATGACCTGTGGAAGACCCTGGGTCTGTAGTTCATCCGTGAGCATGCACCCAGCGCAGGAGCGCATCCTGTGCGGGTCCGCTGCCTGCGGCGCGAGGGCCGTTGACCAGCATCACCACAGCGTACATGCGGCCGCTGCGTGCCCGTACGTAGCCCGCGATGCTACGTACATCGTTGAGGCTACCCGTCTTGATCCAGGCCTGACCCGCGACCGGATCACCACGCAGGCGATTGCGCATCGTGCCGTCCTCGCCCGCGACCGGCAAAGAATCAATGAAGATCGCGGCATGTTCGCCACGGGCAGCATCAATCAGGATGCGGGCGAGACTCTCGGCCGAGATGCGTTCGCGACGCGAGAGTCCGGAGCCGTTGTCGATGACCAGTTCGGGCGTTCTCAGCCCGCGTCGCTCGAGCCACTGAAGCAGCGTCAGGCGCGCCCGCTCGAGCGAGGCCGGTCGTGTCGAAGCTCCAGGGTGTGGCCCGATCGCCGCCTGCAGCATGAGGTGCCTGGCCATGACGTTGTTGCTGAATTTGTTGACGTCACGGACCACATCGGCCAGGGTGCGATCAGCCTGCCAGCGCGCCAGCAACGGCAAGCCTGGATCGACATGCCGCTCGATCACCGCCTCGCCATCCCAATGGCCGCCCGCCGCCTCCCAGGCGGCTGCGAAGAGGGCTTCAATGAACTCCCGGTGCTCGAGCACAGCGACCATATTCGACTGCTCGCCACAACCAAAGGAATACGTCCCTGACACCCGTACTGCCGTTCGCGACACAGCCACCCGCTGCCCCGCCAGCCCTGCCTTTGCTGCCTGCCCGGCATGACCTAAACCTTGCTCGCTCACCTGAAGGCCCTGCACGCCATTCGTGCAGGGCCCCTGCACAGGCCGAACGTCATTGATGAGTTCAATCCGGCCGAGTGGAGGATCGAGACTCAAGAGCACCCGCCCGCCTGCGGGTGTCACGGTCAGTCGGACAGCCTTGAAATTCATCAAGGCGGCATGCGGGGTCACGTTATAGGGTTGGGAGCGGTCTGCATCAATGGCCTGCCCGGCCACTGCGTCAAGTTCGTAAAGGGAATCATCGATCACGAGCCGGCCACGAATTTCACGCAGTCCTTGCGTGCGCATTTCGCCGATCAAGGCCCGCAGGTCTTCGATCACAAGCTTGGGATCGCCCGAGCCCCGCAGCACCAGATCGCCGACAAGCACATCACCCTGGATGCTGCCGCGCAGGTGGACCGAGGTGTTCCAGCGAAACTGCGGACGCAGCAGATCGAGGACAGCATGCGTGGTCAACAGCTTCATGGTCGACGCCGGATTCAGCCCCGTGCTCGCGTTGTGCAGGACCAGTGCTGGCCCGGGCTCAAGCGGCAGCACGACGGTGCCATGTTCCATGGCCTGCACGCCCACCCGTTGCAAGGCCTGCTCTACTGTCACGGGCAAGGACTGCGCCGATGCTTGGTGTGCAAAAGCCAAGGTCGCGGCGCAGACCAGGACCGCGAGGGCAGGCCCGCCGGACTGCAGAGACACTCGGGCCGCCTGCCTCAACACGCCTGTCGCCGATCGCGTCATCTCTCGCACTTTGGCTGATCGC
>JBEELY010000039.1:0-4006 GCA_041167925.1 Pseudomonadota bacterium
CCCTCCAGCCCCCAGAGCGCCAGCACCGTGACGATCACCGCGATCAGCGAGACCGCGCCCGTCACCATGACCAGCCGCGCGGGCGAATAGGGATCGAGCAGCTTGCCGGCCAGCCCCGCCGTCAGCGCGAATCCGAAGATCATCATCAGCCACACCGTGGTGGCGGCGGCCGCACGCCGCGAGGGCGCAACCCGCTTGGCCAGCAGCACCAGAAGGTTGGTGCCGCAGGCGCTGACGCCCACCCCGATGGTGGCAAAGGCCAGCGCCGCTGCCAGAGTGCCGAGCAGGGTGGAGACGCTTAGCAGCGCAGTGGCACCGGCGGCGCCCAGGCCGCCCATGGCCAGCACCAGCATGCCGCCTAAAATCCAGGGGGTACGCCGCCCGCCGACGTCGGAGCCATGGCCCATGCGGGGCCGCAGTCCTTGCATTGCATAGTGCAGGCCGACCAGCAGCCCGGGCAGCAGTGCAGGCAGGGCGAGTTCGACCACCATGACCCGGTTGATGGTGGAGGTGGTGAGCACCACGATGGCACCCAGGGCCATCTGGACCAGCCCCAGACGGGCAATATGCAGCCAGCCGAAGTTCATCAGACCGCCCCCGCCAACGAGCGCACCGCGAAGGCGCTGACCATCATGCCGCTCACGAAGATCGGCACACCAAAGCCGCTGTAGTAGAGCGCCCGCTTGAGCGGGTCGGCCACGAACCAGCGCATCATCAGCGCCTGCCCCAGTAGCAGGGCCCCCACGGCGGTGGCATGCAGGGGCTTGTCCCAGTGCACCAGTAACCCGATCACCACAACCTGCGGCAAGGCCATCATCCAACTGGCGACATGCGCAGCCCGGCTCACGCCCAATTGCACCGGAAGTGAGCGCACGCCCATCTGGCGATCGCCTTCGATCGACTTGAAGTCATTGAGGGTCATGATGCCGTGGGCTCCGAAGCTATACAGAGCGGCCAGCGCAATGGAGCGCAGATCCGGCAGAGCACCGGTCACCATGACCGCCCCGCCGGTCACCCAGGCCAGGCCTTCATAGCTCAGGCCGCAGGCGGCATTGCCCAGCCAGCCGTTTTCTTTCAGGCGCACCGGAGGCGCGCTGTAGGCCCAGGCCAGCAGCAGCCCAAGCGCACCGGCAGCAAATCCCACCGGTCCGAGCAGACTGGCCACCATGAGCGACAGCAGGGTCCAGAGAATGGCGATGTACAGACCCCAGCGGCCCGGCATGCGCCCCGAGGGAATGGCACGCTCGGGCTGATTGATGGCATCGACATGGCGATCGAACCAGTCATTGACGGCCTGGCTGGCCGCGCACACCAGTGGCCCGGCCAACAGCACACCCAGCAGGGCCAAAGGCCAGTGCTCCAGAATGGAGGCACCCGAGGCGACCACACCGCAGGCGAAGGCCCACATCGGCGGAAACCAGGTGATGGGCTTGAGCAGTTCGGCCACCGTGGCCAGGTCGGGACGGGTGCGCAGACGTAATGCGCCCTCACCGCCGGCGGCGGCGGTCGTCGTAGCAGAGGCAGGCGGACCCATGAACCGAGTCTGCCTATTACACCTCTAAACGTCAACCTTGATTTACACTCGCGGACGGTCCTGGAGAACCCCGGCGGCCTGGAGAAACCATGAAGCCACATGCAGTCGTGATCGGCGCCGGATTCGGCGGACTCGCAGCCAGCATCCGCCTGGCTGCGGCCGGATGGCGGGTGACACTGCTCGAGCAGCTCGACGCCCCTGGCGGGCGGGCCTATCTGTTCAAGCGCGACGGCCATTCCTTTGATGCCGGGCCCACCATCGTGACCGCCCCGTTTCTGTTCGACGAACTCTGGGCCCTGTGCGGCAAGCGTCGCGAGGACCATGTCACGCTCAAGGCCATGGATCCCTTCTACCGGGTCCGCTTCCATGATGGCAGCTGGTTCGACTATTGCGACGATCCGCAGCGCATGCGCGCCGAGATCGCCAAGTTCGCCCCGCAAGATGTGCCGGGCTACGACAGTTTCATGCGCGAAGCCGAGAAGTGCTTCCGCCTGGGCTTCGAGGGCATGGCCGAGACCGCCTTCGATACCTTCTTCGATCTGCTCAAGGTGCTGCCCGACTTCACGCGCATGAAGGCCTGGTCGAGCATTCATACCCTGGCCGCAAAGCACTTCAGCCATCCGAAGCTGCGAGTCGTCTTCAGCTTTCATCCCTTGCTGATCGGGGGGAATCCTTTTTCAGTGACCTGCGCGTACTCGCTTATCGCCTCGCTCGAGCGTCGCTATGGCGTGCACTGGGCCATGGGCGGCACCACCTCGCTGGTGCACGGGCTGGTGGATCTGGTGCAGGGCCAGGGCACGCCTATCCGCTACAACGCCAAGGTCGAGAAGGTGCTGGTCAAACAGGGCCGGGCCTGCGGCGTGCGCCTGGCGGGTGGCGAAGAGATCGCAGCCGACATCGTGGTCTCCAATGGCGATACCGCCTGGACCTACCGCAATCTGGTCGACCCAGAGCATCGAAGCAAATGGAGTGACAGCCGCCTCGCACGGGCACGCTATTCGATGAGTCTGTTCGTCTGGTACTTCGGCACCGACCGTCGCTTCGAGGACGTGCCGCATCACATGATGGTGCTCGGCCCGCGCTACAAGGAACTGCTCAACGACATCTTCAAGCGCAAGCATCTGGCCGAGGATTTCAGCCTGTATCTGCATCGACCGAGCGCCTCCGATCCATCTGTGGCGCCCCCGGGCCGGGATACCTTCTATGTGCTCTCGCCGGTGCCACATCTGGACAGTGGCACCGATTGGGCGACCCATGGTGACCGCTATCGTGATGCGATTGCCGCAGAGCTCGAGCGCACCGTCCTGCCGGGTTTGAGCCAGTCGATCACCACCTCGTTTTACATGACGCCCCAGGATTTTCAGGACCGCCTGCTGTCCTACAAGGGGGCCGCCTTCGGCATGGAACCGCTGCTCGTCCAGAGCGCCTGGTTCAGGCCGCATAACCGCAGCGAAGACCTGCCTGGGCTGTACGTAGTGGGAGCGGGTACTCACCCCGGGGCAGGAATGCCCGGCGTGCTGGCCTCGGCCAAGTCCCTGATGTCGGTGCTGCCGCCCGTGCAGGCATAAGGCGCGAGCGCCCTGGTTTCGGCCTTTTAGCGCCTGGGCAGGATCAGCCTCACCCGGCGCCGGCCCTGACGCAGATGTGCCATCAGGGTCGCCGCGGCTAGCCGCCCGGACAGTGCAGCCATGGGCACGCCCGCCCCCGGATGCACGCTGCCTCCCGCCACATAGAGGCCTTCAATGTCGGTGCTGGCGTCGGGCCGTGCAAAAGCCGACATCCAGCCATGCGAGGCCCGGCCATACAGCGCACCGCCCGTGGCAGGGAAGCGCTGCTCAAAATCCACCGGTGTGCTGCGAACGATACGTCCGCGTGCCTCCGCCTGGATCTGATCCTGCCAGCCCTCGATCTGCAGGCCGCAGCGCTGCAGCAGGCCTGAGACTCGGCGCTCGCAGGCAAGCAGCTCGGGCTCGGAGAGTGCATCTGAGGGGCGATCGCCCAGGGCGGGGGCATTGACCAGCAGCAGCATCCGCTCGGGCATGGGCGCCTGACCGGCATCGTTGCGGTCTTGTGCACACAAATACACGGTGGGTTGGCGAGGTAAGCGACGATGCCCGAAGATGTCCTTGAATTCGCTGGCGTAGTCGTCATCAAAGAAGACGTTGTGCCTCACCAAACCAAAGCCTGAGGCCTTGGTCCGAAGCGACCAGGTCACGGCTGACAGCGAGCGGTCGGTCAGAGGTACGGCGGGCAGGGCGCTGCGAGCGTTCGCTCCGAGTAGTCCCTGGGCTAACGCATTCACATCGCCGTTGAAGATGACTTCATCTGCTTCGATCTGCTCGCCATTGTGCAGTGTGACCGAACAGACCCGTCCATTTTTGAGCTGCAGGCCCGTGACCCTTGCGCCGCAGCGCAGAGTCACGCCCAGGCGCTGCGCCAGCGCAGATAGCGTCTGCGCCAGCGCGATCATCC
>JBEELY010000146.1:0-2761 GCA_041167925.1 Pseudomonadota bacterium
CGGCTCCACCGGGAGTAAGGGGCCTCTGGCCGGAAAAACGGTGGTCGTGACCGGCACGCTGAACGGCATGAGCCGTAGCGAGGTTGAAGACTGGATCCGACAGCAGGGTGGCTCGGCCTCCGGCTCAGTGTCGCGGCGCACGGACTTCGTACTCGCAGGCGACAATGCGGGCAGCAAGCTCGAGCGTGCCCAGGCCCTGGGCGTGCCCATCATTGACCTTCAAACATTGCTCTCGATGGGATCGACCTCATGACGAATCGAACGATACGCAAGGCCGTCTTTCCGGTGGCCGGCCTGGGCACGCGGTTTTTGCCTGCCACCAAGGCCTCTCCCAAGGAAATGTTGCCGGTGGTCGACAAGCCGCTGATCCAGTACGCGGTCGAGGAGGCTGCCGATGCCGGCATTACCGAGATGATCTTCATCACTGGCCGGGGCAAGCGCAGTATCGAAGATCACTTTGACAAGGCCTATGAGCTCGAGGCCGAACTCCAGGCGCGAGGCAAGCAGGCGCTACTCGAAGCCGTCAAGGAGGCCGTGCCCCGAGGCATCAACTGCGTCTACATCCGTCAGGCCGAGCCACTGGGCCTGGGTCATGCGGTCTTGTGCGCGCGTTCGGTGGTGGGGGATGAGCCCTTTGCGGTGGTTCTTGCCGACGACCTCATGCAGCCCGATCTTGCAGGCAAGGGCGTGTTGACCCAGATGGTGGAACAGTACGGCATGCACCGTGCGAGCGTTCTGGCGGTGCAACAGGTCGATCGCTCCGAGACTTCGTCCTACGGCATCGTTTCGAGCTCTCCCTGGGGAGAGCGGACTGAGCGGATCAATGGCATTGTCGAAAAGCCCAAGCCCGAGGTCGCCCCGTCCACTTTGGCCGTGGTCGGACGCTATGTGTTGTCTCCCCTGGTGTTTACGCATCTTGCACAGATTCAGCCCGGTGCGGGTGGCGAGTTGCAGCTCACCGATGCGCTGGCCCGCCTGATTCGCGATGAACCCGTGCTGGCCTATCGATTCGACGGGATGCGCTACGACTGTGGCTCCAAGATTGGCTACCTGCAGGCAACGGTCGAGCTCGGTCTGCGCCATCATGAAGTGGGCGAGGAGTTTGCCGGCTTTCTCAACCGGCTCGCGCGCATGCGTGGCGCTGCTGCATGAGGGCCATCATCGGCGGCAGCGGGCTCGGGCAGATCCCAGAGCTTCGACTGACCCGCAGGGAGGTCGTCCGAACCCCCTTCGGAGATCCTTCCTGCGCATTGTCGTTTGGCATGCTGGGTGATCACGAGGTGGTGTTTCTGGCGCGCCATGGCTACGGTCATACCCTGGCACCCCATCAGATCAACTACCGAGCCAACCTCTGGGCCTTGCATGAGGTGGGTGCCGACGCCATCCTGAGCGTGGCCACCGTCGGCGGGATCCGAGAGGATCTGAGCCCTGGTCTACTCGTTCTTCCCGATCAGCTCATCGATTACACCTTTGGTCGCGCCTCGACCTTTTTCGAGGGGCCGGACAATCCGGTCACCCATGTCGACTTCACCCATCCCTATGATGCTGGCTTGCGCCAGCAGGTGCTTGCCAGTGCGACTGCCGTTGGCCAGAAGGTCTTCATGGGCGGGACCTACGGCTGCACGCAAGGCCCCCGACTGGAAACTGCTGCCGAAATCCGCCGTATGGCCCAGGACGGGTGCGATCTGGTGGGCATGACCGGCATGCCTGAGGCGGTCTTGGCTAAAGAACTCGAGTTGCCCTATGCCACGCTTGCAGTGGTTGCCAATGCAGCTGCTGGCCTTGGAGGCAGCCGGCAGTCGATTTCGATGTCCGAGATCCGCGCTACACTCGATGAGGCGATGGGGCGGGTCTGCGGCATTCTTCGAGCCTGGCTGGAAGGCAGACGCTGATCGGCCTCAGAGCACCTGAAGCAGATCGTTCTCGAGCTGCAGCTGGGTGCGGGTCTGGGCCAGGGCAGGGCCCTCAATCAAAAAGACATCTTCCACCCGGTCGCCCAGCGTCATGACGCGGGCGGCCTGCAGGTTCAGGCCGTGCTGAGCCAGAACCATCGCAATCGCATAGAGCAGTCCGGTGCGGTCATTCGCCACGATGGACAACAGGTGGTGTCTGCCTCGCTCGTCCGGGCGCAGTTCGACCCGTGGGCTGATCGGAAAGGAACGTGAACGTCGGGAGCTTCGGCCGCGAACCGGTGCTTCCAGGGCAGGACGGGCAGCCAGCCGCTGCGCGAGTTCGGTCTCGACCAGCTGCAAGATGTCGCGATAACTGCCTTCACCTTCGACATGGTTGGGATCGACGACCAGAAAGCTGTCGAGGGCACGGCCGTCGCGGGTGGTGTGAACCTGGGCATCAAGCACCGACAGGTTCTTGCGATCAAAGTAGCCACAGATCCGGGCAAACAGATCGGGTTGATCGGGCAGATAAGCTACCACCTGAAACCCACCACCAAAGGGGGACATGCGGGTGCGCACGAGGGGCTCCAGAGCATCAGCGCGCCGGTAGAGCACGCGGGTCTGCCAGGCGATATCCTGCGGGTCAGTGCGCAAAAAATAAGCAATATCCAGCCGGTCCCAGAAGCCTTTGTAGGCGGCCGGAGCGATTCCCATGAAATTAAGGCCCCGGACGGCCTCCTGTTTGCGCAGATCGAGCAGGCTGTCCGAAGACTCGCTGCCTGGCACCTCGCGCAGGACCCTGCGCGTGGCGCGATAGAGATCCTCAAGAAGTTTGCCTTTCCAGGCATTCCAGACCTTGGGTGAAGTGC
>JBEELY010000214.1:0-2573 GCA_041167925.1 Pseudomonadota bacterium
GCGATCGCCATGGCCAGAAGGCCATCGGTTCCAGGACGGATCGGCACCCATTCATCGGCAATGGCTGAATAGCCGGTTCTCACCGGATTGACCGAGACAAACTTGGCGCCGCGCCGCTTGAGCTTTTCAAGTCCGATCTTGATCGGATTGCTGGCGTGGTCTTCTGCCACGCCCCACATCATGAAATAGCGGGCGTGGTCCCAGTCGGGCGCGCCGAACTCCCAGAAGGAATAACCAATGGAATACAGACCGGCCGCGGCCATGTTCACCGAACAAAACCCGCCATGGGCGGCCCAGTTGGGCGTGCCAAATTGCTGCGCCCAGAGGCCGGTCAGGGCCTGCATCTGATCGCGTCCGGTAAAGAACGCGAGCTGACGGGGCTGGCTGGTGCGCAACCGAGCCAGGCGTTCGGTGAGGAGCGCAAGCGCTTCATCCCAGGAGATCGGGTCGAACACGCCGTCGCCGCGCTCCGTCCCGGGCCTGCGGATCATGGGGTGTTGGAGCTTGGCAGGCGAGAGCTGCTTCTGGATGCCCGCACTGCCCTTGGCGCAGAGCACGCCATCATTCACCGGATGGCCGGCCGTGCCCTGCAAAAACCGCAGACGGGTGCTCACTGAGCCATCGGGCTGGGGATGGTCCTGCAGGGTGACCTGCACGCCGCATCGGCAGGCGCACATATAGCAAGTGGTGTGCTCCACGCGCTGGCGCGAACGGTCTTCGAAACGCACCGGATGATCGGCTGCGGCACTCAGGGGCGGGTTCAAGCGATGGTCTTCCTCAAGGGAGCAGAGCTGACGCAAAACGGCGTTGCCCCGCCTTTTCCTGGCAGGCCAGCTTTCGCACTAGGGCGATGGAGCGCCTGACAATCGCCCGGATTCTACGCCCCGGTCGATCGGGACGGCGAGGTCAGGACGCCGAGACCAATTCCGCAAATCGGGCCAGATCCACATTGCCCCCGCTCAAAATGACCCCAACTCGCCGGCCTTCGAGAGGCAGCACCCGCTCAAGGGCTGCCGCAGCAGCAAGCGCTCCGGTGGGCTCAACGACCAGCTTCATGCGGGCCGCCAGAAAACGCATGGCCTCGCGCAGCTGCTCATCCGAGACCGTGACCACGCCTGCAGCACGCTCGCGCAGCACGCCGAAAGTGAGCTGCCCCAGATGCTGGGTCTGGGCACCATCGGCGATGGTCCGGGGCACGTCGATGTGCACGATGCGGCCCTCCGCAAGCGAGCGCTGCCCGTCGTTGCCGGCCTCGGGCTCCACGCCCCAGACCGCGCAAGACGGGGACTTGAGGGCGGCGGCCAGCGCGCAGCCCGAGGTCAGACCTCCACCGCCCAGGCAGACCAGCAAGGCATCGAGCGGGCCCACTTCTTCGAAAAGCTCGAGTGCCGCAGTGCCCTGCCCCGCGATCACATCGGCATGGTCATAGGGCGGGATCAGCGTGAGACCACGTTCGCGGGCCAAATCACGGGCGAGGGCCTCACGGTCCTGGGAATAGCGGTCAAAGAGCACCACCTCGGCGCCATAGCCCCGCGTGGCTGCGATTTTCATACCCGGCGCATCCTGTGGCATCAGGATGGTGGCCTTGACGTTCATCAATGTGGCGGCGTAGGCCATGGCCTGGGCATGGTTGCCTGACGAAAAAGCCAGCACCCCGGCCGCCTTCTGTTCGGACGAAAGCGCCGCCACCGCATTGGCCGCACCGCGGAATTTGAAGGCACCCGCGCGTTGCAGGTTCTCGCACTTGAAGTACAGGCTGGCCCCGGTGAGGGCATCGGCGGTGCGCGACCGCATCACCGGGGTGCGATGCGCAAGGCCCCGCAGGCGCTCAGCTGCAGTCAGGACGGCATCGGGTTGGGGAAGCATCATCAGGGGACACCCAGTTGCAGGCGAAAGAGACCTCGAATGCTAACGCGGGCGAATAAGACCGGGGCAACCGATGGGTGAAGGAGTGGGACCTGGGTCAGGACATTGCATGGGTTAAGCTGCGCAGCACACCATTGCGCCCGTGGGTTCGCGTTTTACTCATCGGCCTGCAATGTAACCAAGACTTCGGGGCCATGACCCCTCAGAGGGAGCAATCGAATGACCGACACTCTGCGCCGCCATCTTCTTCAATCGGCTGCTGCGCTTGGCGGGGGCAGCCTTCTTGGCATTCCCATGGCCACGCTGGCCCAGGCCGCCCGCGGGGGCGTGGTGGTGGTCGGCACCACCCAGCGCCCGCGCCATCTGAATCCGGCCGTGCAATCGGGTATTGCCACCATGATGCCGGGCGCGCAGATCTTTGCCACGCCGATGCGCATTGATGATCAATGGAAGCCAGTGCCCTACCTGGCCGAGCGCTGGTCAGTGTCTGACGATTCCCGCAGCATCACCTTGCACCTGCGCAAGGATGCGGTCTTTCATGACGGCAAGCCGATCACCTCAGAAGACCTGCAGTTCTCGATCGAAACCGTCCGCGATAACCATCCCTTCAAGACCATGTTCGGTCCGGTCAATGGCGTGACCTTGCCAGACCGGCATACCGCTGTGGTGCGCCTGGCTGAGCCGCATCCCGCGCTGGCACTGGCCAT
>JBEELY010000288.1:0-2620 GCA_041167925.1 Pseudomonadota bacterium
TTGGCCAGTCCATCGGCCCGCATGGCCAGCCCGCTGCTCACCAGGTTGGTGTGACTGAGCATCACCCCCTTGGGAAAACCCGTGGTGCCGCCGGTGTAGAAGATGCCCGCCAGATCGTCGCCCCGGCGAACCGCATCGGGCACCGGTTTTGCTGCCCGGATGAGGGCCTCGTAGTCATGGGCGCCCGCGGGCAGGTCGCCATCGCCGCAGTAGATGATTTCGCGCAGGGTATGGCTGTCTTTTTTCAGGGGCTCGATCATCGCCTTGAAGGCTTCATCCACAAAAAGAACCGTGGAGCCCGAGTCATTGAGCGAGTAGGCGATCTCGGCCACCGACCAGCGGATGTTGCAGGGATTGAGTACCGCACCCGCCCAGGGGATGGCCATCTGATATTCGAGATAGCGATCCGAGTTCAGTGCCAGCATCGCCACGCGGTCACCCGTGCCTACACCCAGAGACTGGAGCGCACCGGCCAAGCGAGCGACCCGGTCGGCGAGTTCGGCAAAGGTCTTGCTGCGCTGGCCAAAGTGCACAGCGATCTGGTTGGGGTGCTGTTGAAGCGCACGATGCAGGGCCTGGGTGAGGTACATGGAATCTCCGGATGAACAGTGATAGGCAGCGTGAATGTAAAACCGGGCAATCAGCAGTAAGGCAATGAGCGGTGATGCAATGAGCAGTAAGGCACTGGGCAGGCAGGTGATGAGGAATCAGGCGATGCGCAAAGGCTCAGGCACCGGGTTCGGGCGCGCCCGGCAGCGGGGCGCCGCTCCAGATTCGTTGCAGCAGCGGCTCTGGCCAGGGCAAGGAGGTCTTGGTCGCCCGCTCCACGTACACATGCGTGACCTGGCCTTCACCGGCCAGAGGCGGATCGGAGGCGGCGCTGTCCTTCCCCGGAGTAGAGGGGCCGTCGCTTAGAGCGGGCTTGCCTTCGCCAAGATCGAAGATGCGCACCGCATGGACCAGACTGGCCCGGCCGACCTTGACCACCTCGATGCGGCAGAGCACCTGGGCGGGCGGCTTGACCTCGCGCAGGAAGTTCCATTCGGAGCGCGCCATGACCGCGCTGTGGATCGCGCTGCGATCACGCAGGCCGGTCTCGCGATACCAGCCCTGAAAGGCGGCATTGATGAAGGCGAAGTAGCGGGCGTTATTGACGTGATTCGAAAAGCGATCTTCGGGCCAGTCCTGCTCTCCGGTCTGGATGAGGAGTTCATAGGCCTGCAGGGGGGCGCTGGCCGGCCCGGCCGCCTGACCCCGGATGACGTTCACGCCGCTCATGCGCTCGCCTGCTCTGGCGCTGCTGCCGTCCGCGCAACACCTGCAGCCGTCTGCGCGATACCGGCATCGGCACGCGCCAGATCGGCCTGCAGGGCGTCCGGCCGGTCAGAGGTGGTGGCGCGCTGCATGTCGCGCGGATAGCGCGTGTCATCAAACGGCGTGCCCCGGTGCATGGTGCAGCGGTTGTCCCAGAGCACCAGGTCATGCAGGCGCCAGCGATGCAGATAGGTGAATTGCCGCTGGGTGGCATGCGCGCTGAGTTCGGCCAGCAGGGCCGCGCCGGCCTCGTCGCTCATGCCCTGGATGCGACCGACATGCGAGGCAAGATACAGCGTGCGACGGCCCGATTCGGGCAGGGTGCGTACCAGCGGCCTGGGCACGGGCGCCCAGGCGATACGCTCTTGCTCTGAGAAGTCGGTATAGCCCAGCAACTTGCGCGAGTGCAGCAGCGAATGCTCACCGACCAAGGGTAGGGCCCGTTCCTGTTGGTCTTGCGGCAGGGCATCCCAGGCCGCGCGCAGGTCGGCAAATTCGGTATGCCCGCCGATCGGCGCCACGCTGCGGCAATACAGCATCGAGGTGTAGCCGGTGGGCGTCTTGAAGGAGCTGTCGGTATGCCACAGGCGGTTACCCAGCTGAAACAGCCGGTGCTTGTAGTCTTTCTCCCAGACCTGACCGTCGGGGGTGAGGTTGCCGACATCGGCGATCTCTTCGCGTACCCGCAGCTTCTGTCCGGGCATCAGGGTGGCCACGCTGCGCTCCAGCGGCCCGAAGATCCTGGCGAAATTGAGATGCTGCTCGACCGTGATCTGCTGGCCCGGAAAGATCAGTACCGCAAAACGCGCAAAGGCCTCGCGGATCTCCTGCACCTGTCCTTCAGTGAGGGGCGCGGCCAGATCGAGGTCACCGACCTCGGCGGCAAAGCCCTCGGTCATGGGGGAAATCGTGATGGGCATGGTGTCTCCTGGGGCCACGATCGGGCCTGCGGGTTTTTGCAGCTAGCTTACCCCGGCCAGAGGTAGCATCGCACCCTTTGCACAGGAGCATCGTTTCATGGCACGCCTTCGCATCACCGCAGCCGGCTACACCTTTTTTGCCGAGACCCATCCTGAGGCCCCCAAGACGGTCGAGGCCTTTCTCAAACTGCTGCCCTATCGCCAGAAGGTGATCCATGTGCGCTGGAGCGGCGAGGGTGTGTGGGTGCCCTTGGGCGAATTCCAGCTTGGCGTGGGCTTTGAGAACCACACCAGCCACCCGTCGGTGGGCGACATCCTGTTTTATCCCGGCGGCTACAGCGAGACCGAGATCATCCTGGCCTATGGCTCCTGCTGCTTTGCCTCCA
>JBEELY010000130.1:0-3110 GCA_041167925.1 Pseudomonadota bacterium
GTGCGCTTGAGGCCAGGCGACAGTGCCTCATAGGCCAGGGCCATGTTGGCGAACAGGGTATCTCCGCCCTGCGCCGGAACCTCGCGCGCCAGCAGCAGCGATCCCATGGCCGGCTCGGTGTCGTAGCTATGGTCGGTATGCCAGCTTCCGCCGATATTGGTTTTCTGCTCGGCCTCCTTGCGTACCTCAGCGATCTCCGGATGGCCAGGGACAGGGGTAAAGAAGGCATTCACATCAATTGGCGCCCAGCGCCGGGCAAAGGCCAGATGCTGTTCGGGCGTGATGTCCTGATCCTGGAAGAAGATCACGCCGTGGTCATGAAAAGCCTTGCGGATGAGGGCGAAGGTCGCATCATCTATGGGCTTGGCCAGATCCACGCCATGGATGACGGCCCCCAAGGCACTGCCATAGGGTTCAATCTGAAGAGAGGCGCCCTGTTGGGGCATGGGTGCGTTCATGAAAGGTCTCCTGATGGACGCTCTGGGCTGGGTTTTCAACAGCAGTCGGCGCGATTTTCAAAGCATGCAGCAGGCCGGGCAGACGTCTCAGGCATGGAAGAGATCGATCCCTGCAGTTCGGCCTGCACCCTGCGGAAGAACCGCCTGCAGTCCCCGCTCATCGACACCCATATGACGTTCAAGGACCTGAAGCAGCACCTGACGAAAATCGGTCGTGATGGCCAGATCTCGGCCCTCATGCAGCGCCGATGGCTCCAGGCCAGGCCATTCACCATGGACCTTGCCGCCCTTCACCGGCCCGCCGAGCAGCCACATCACGTTGCCGTGCCCATGGTCGGTGCCCTGGGTGCCATTTTGCCGGACGGTGCGGCCGAACTCGGACATCACCAGAATGACGGTGTTTTGCAATCGCGGGCCAAGCGACTGCGCCAGCGTATCGAGCCCATCGCCCAACAGACGAAGCCGATTGGCGAGCGCACCGCGCACGCCTCCCTGATTCACATGGGTATCCCAGCCGCCGAGCGAAAGAAAACCGACCTGCAGGCCGGCATCGGTACGCAATAATTGACCGAGCCGCTGGGCATCCCGCGACAGGCCGGTCAGCGGCAGGGCCCCCGGCGCGATGCCTGGGTCCATGCCGTCGATGTTGCTCTGCAGGACAGCCTCGCGGGACTGTTGCAGCGCACGCCATGCAGCCGCAGAGGCAGGGTCAGCCGCATGCAGCTGCGCGAGGGCCTGCCCGGGCAGGAGCGCAGCGGCATCCCGTGGGCGGGCTGCCGGCCGCTGCCCCCCAAGGGCAGCATTCGGGCTGGGCGCAATCGCACCGACCGAAGCCGCGCCGCTCAGGATGCGCGGCATGCCAGTGCCCAGATTCATGCCGCGGATCTGTTCACCTCCGCCTTGCGCCAACAGACGGTTGAGCCAGCCCTCGGGGGTCGAACGACGCCCAGGCGTGGCGGTTTCCATGAAGTCTTGCGCGTCAAAATGCGAACGTGTCGGATCAGGCGATCCGCTGGCCTGTACGAAGGCGAGTTGCCCTGACTGCCACCAGGGCATGAGCCGGGCGAGTGAAGGGTGCAGACCAAACCGCGCATCGAGGGGCAGTGCGGCATGCTCAGCACTGCCCGGTGCAGGAATCGCGATCTCTGCCCGCACGCGGTGATATTCAAGGTCGGCATGAGGGATCACCACGCTCAAGCCATCGACCGCACCGCGCAGCATCACCACCACCAGTGCGGGCGGCTGCCAGCCAGAGGCGCCCGCAGACCGCGGGATCGGCAGCAGGCCCACTCCACTGGCCAGAAGCAGCTGTCTGCGCATCGGGTCGGTCAGGCAAGGCCATCGCATCCGGGTCTCCTTCATCGGCATCCAAGCCTCCTTCGCCGGTATCGGGGTTGCTTTCACCGGTAGCCGGAGCACCCTTGTCAGTAGCGCGAAAAGTCGGGACTGGCAAGCGCAAGCGCCAGCCGATGTTGCGCCGGTTGCGCCTCGAGCACCGCGCGAGTGGGCTCGGAGAGCCCGGGCAAAGTAAGCGCTCGAGTTGATTGCGACACCTGTGTAGCCAGCCGCGCCGAAAACTCCGTCCGCAGGCGCAGGCCTTCAGGCGTGAGCCACGCCGAGCGCATATCTGGCCACCCGTCGGGCGTTGGGCACAACAGGATTGGCATGCCCATGCCAGCCATGGCTCCAGCCATGAGCACCGGATCTGGCGCGCTCAGACCACAGGCCCGCACGGCCGAAATCACGAAACGGTCTGGCGCCTTGTACCGCGCGCCGAAATTCGCAGGATCCGAAAACGCGTCGCTCATGATCAGGGCACGCATCAGTGCACGCAGGTCTCCGTCGGTCTGCAGAAAAACCAGGGTCAGCTGCTGCAGCAGCGCCTCGCTCGGAGTCTCGCTCACGAAATGGCGCGCGAGCTTGGTACTGATTCTGCGGGCGGTTGCCGGATGACGCGCTAGAAGATCCAGAACCCAATCGCCCTGAGCCTGGCCCTGGCCTTGCACGGTCTTGCCGAGGACGGTCTTGGCCGAGGCGTCGTGGCGCGCCGGATAAAAGCGGAAAGCGTCCTGTGAACCTGGATTGCGTCGATCGAAACTCCAACCCGTAAAGGCGCGTGCAACGGCGGTGACATCCGCCTGAACATAGCCCCCGTCGACCCCCAGGGTATGGAGCTCGAGCAGCTCGCGGGCATAGTTCTCGTTGAGGCCGCGCGGCAGAATGAATCCGCCCTGCGCCTGCGCTGCGGCCTGCGCTGCGGCGGGGAAGCGAAAGCCGGGTGCGACGCTCTGCCAGTTGTCGAGATAGTTGAGCATGGCCGGATGCCGTGCGCTGGCGCCAAGCAGATCCCGAAAGCGACCAAAGACATGCGGTCGGATCGCCTCGGCCTCGAAGTACCCGGCCGTGACCCGAACCGACTCCTTGCCAGCGAACACATTGAAATGGTTGAACCAGAAGGCGACCAGCACTTCCTGCAACTGCCGCTCTGAATGCACGGCCCGCAGAATCCGAGCGCGCCTGGCCTCGCCCTGAACCCGTTGCACCAGGGCAGTCACGTCCCGGGCTGACTGCTGCCGTTCCTCGGGGGTACGTTGTGCCGCCAGCGCGAGCGCCTGCGCGGTCGCGAACTCGGCCAGGACCGGGGCATGTCTG
>JBEELY010000369.1:0-2548 GCA_041167925.1 Pseudomonadota bacterium
TCAACAAGAACACCAAGGTCATCACGCAAGGCATTACCGGCAAGACGGGTCAGTTCCATACCCGGATGTGCCGCGAGTACGCCAACGGACGCAACTGCTTTGTCGCAGGCGTCAATCCCAAAAAGGCAGGCGAGTCCTTCGACGACGTGCCGATCTATGCCTCGGTGCGGGAGGCCAAGCAGGCCACCGGTGCCAATGCTTCGGTTATCTACGTTCCGCCTGCGGGCGCTGCGGCAGCCATCTGGGAGGCCGTCGAGGCCGATCTCGACCTGGTCGTCTGTATCACTGAAGGCATCCCGGTGCGCGACATGGTGGAGGTTCGCGACCGTATGCGTCGTGAAAATCGCCGCGCAGTGCTGCTCGGACCCAACTGTCCTGGTGTCATCACGCCAGACGAGATCAAGATCGGCATCATGCCCGGGCATATTCATCGCAAGGGCCGCATCGGCGTGGTTTCGCGCTCGGGCACACTCACCTATGAGGCGGTGGGCCAGCTCACCGAACTCGGCCTGGGTCAGTCCTCGGCGGTCGGTATTGGTGGTGATCCCGTCAACGGGCTCAAGCACATTGATGTCATGCGCATGTTCAACGACGATCCCGAAACGGATGCGGTCGTGATGATCGGGGAGATCGGAGGGACCGACGAGGAAACCGCCGCCCTCTGGATCAAAGATCACATGAAAAAGCCGGTGGTCGGGTTCATCGCAGGCGTGACGGCCCCGCCTGGCAAGCGCATGGGCCATGCTGGTGCCATTATTTCGGGTGGCAAGGGCACCGCTGACGAAAAACTCTCGGTCATGGCCGACTGCGGGATCAAGGTCACACGGAATCCTTCCGAGATGGGTCGCCTGCTCAAGAGCGTGCTCTGAGCGTCGCTTGAGCGACGCGCTCACGGAATCTCTGACGCCGCCGCCGCCGCCCGGCGGCTGACTCGCGCCACTCAAGCCCGCCATGCGCGTCAGCGCCAAGGCAGGGGCTAGAGTGGACCGATGAGTCCGATTCCGATCCGATTATTCGCTTCCCGCTGAGGCGAAGCAGACCAGAGATGATGTTTCGCGGTCTGCTTTCTAAGCGAGCGCGCCGCCTGCTTTCAGGCTTGGCGTTGGTGGCGCTCGCGGTCATTGCGCAGCTGGACAGCATTGGCAATGAGCGACTCGGGATGATCGATCGGATCATGTATGACACCCGTCTGCAGACGCAGCCCTTGCGTCACTCGGGGCAGGTGGTGATTGTCGACATTGACGAAGCCAGCCTTGCAGAGCAGGGCCCATGGCCTTGGCGGCCGTCCATGCTGGCAAGCCTGATCAACAAGGTCGGTCGCGAGGGTGGGGCGAGGACGCTCGGCCTTGACCTTGTTCTGCCTGTGAACGATGCGCCAGGCATGAGAGAGCTGCACCGGGCAGTCGGCGAACTGCCCGTGGTGGTGGGCTTTCGATTTTCAAACGAGTTCGGACTTCAGCCATCCGGAAAACTGCCTGAAGCCAGCTGGCCTGCGACCCACCTGCATGCCGCAGAGCTAGAACTCAGCACCTGGAGAAGCTTCAGTGCCAGCACGCCGAGTCTGGTCAGTTCGGCACGAGCGAGCGGATTTTTCAATGCATCGCCCGACCGTGACGGAACGGTGCGCTCCCTGCCGTGGGTTGCCCGTTACAAGGACGGCATTTACCCCTCGCTCGCCTTGGCCGTTCTGCAGGTGGACAGTGGCGGAGGGCCGATCTATTTGCGGGACCATAGTCCCCATGGGCACATGCTCGTGCTTGGCCGTTCCGGCAGCACCCTGCAACTTCCAATCGCAATCGATGGCACGGTTCTTGTCCCTCTGCAGGGCGATGGTGGCGCGGCATCCTCCCGTTTTCGACATGTTGCCGCAGCCGATGTGCTTGCCGGGCGTGTCGACCCTCGACTGTTTCAGGATCGGATCGTTCTGATCGGATCCTCGTCTTCGGCCTTGACCGACTTCAAGCCCAGCGCCTCGGGCGAACGGTTTACAGAAGTGGAACTCCAGGCCAGTCTCATCGCCGCAGCGCTCGAGGGCACACTGCGGACGGCCCCGAGCGCGGGCGCCAAGATCTCTGCAGTGATGCTGGGCGTACTGGGTGTCGTGATTGCGTTTGCGATGGCAGGGGCGGGCGCGCCTGGCGTGATTGGCCTGCTCGTGCTTGGGCTGTCCATGTTGATGGGCTGGAACGCGGCTGCTTATGCCGGTTTGCACTGGGTGTTGCCTGCCGGCCCAGGCATCTTGATGATGGGGGCTCTCACGCTAGCCAACCTTGTGGCGGTTTATTTGAGCACGGAGCGGGCCCGCTGGGCCATGTTGCGTTTGTTCGGTCAGTACGTGACGCCTCAGCTTGTGGTGCGCATGGCCGACGACCCGCTTCATACGCCCATGCAGAGCCAGGACAAGGAACTCACCATCCTGTTTGCGGATATCCGAGGCTTTACCCGGATGGCCGAGCATATGGATCCGCAGCAGTTGCGCGAGGTTCTCAACAGGTTTCTGACCGTGATGACTCAAGTGGTGCATGAGCATCGTGGCACGCTGGACAAG
>JBEELY010000185.1:0-4082 GCA_041167925.1 Pseudomonadota bacterium
TCTTCTCGGAGCAGTACAAGGGCAAGGAGCGCCTGCTCGAGTCCAATGTGCGCGCCCTGCATTCTGGGCGCGCCTTCGCGCAGGAGCATCTGGCTGCGCCCATCGGCATCCGGGTGAAGGCGGCCGATGCGGTCGGCGATCGCATTTTCATGGAAGGCAATGCCGCTGCGGCCTTGGGCTGCGTGTACGGCGGGGCCAGCGTTTGCGCCTGGTACCCGATCACGCCGTCTTCTTCAGTGGCTGAAGCCTTTCAGACCTACTGCAAAAAAATGCGCCATGAGCCCGAGAGCGGTCGGGCACGCTATGCCATCGTGCAGGCTGAAGACGAAATTGCCTCGGTCGGCATGATCACCGGGGCTGGCTGGAACGGCGCCCGGGCCTTTACGGCCACCTCGGGCCCGGGCATCTCGCTCATGACCGAGTTCATCGGTCTGGCCTACTTCGCCGAGATTCCCTTTGTGATTATCGATGTACAGCGTGGTGGCCCGTCCACTGGCATGCCCACGCGCACCCAGCAGGCCGACCTGATCGCGGCGGCTTATGCCTCGCATGGCGATACCAAGCATGTGATGCTGCTGCCTCAGGATCCCACCGAATGTTTCGAGCATTCGGCAGTCGCGCTCGAGCTTGCCGAGCAGCTGCAAACGCCGGTGTTCGTCATGACCGATCTCGATATCGGCATGAACCAGCGGCTTTGCCCTCCCCTGCAGTGGGATGACAGCCGCGGCTACGATCGGGGCAAGGTGCTGACGGCCGACCAGCTCGAAGCAGGCTTTGATTTCGGTCGCTACAAGGATGTCGATGGGGATGGCATTCCCTGGCGGACCCTGCCGGGCACCCACCCCAGCAAAGGCAGTTACTTCACGCGCGGCACCACCAAGGATGCCTATGCGCGCTACTCCGAGGCCGGTCCGGACTACACCTACAACGTGCATCGTCTGCTCAAGAAGTTCCAGACGGCAGCCACGCTGGTGCCCCAGCCGCTCGTGAAGCAGGCGACCCAGGCCACGCGCCGCGGGGTGATCTATTTCGGCTCCACTTCGCCCGCAATGGACGAGGCACTGGAAGCCCTTGAGGCGCAAGGCGTGGCCCTCGACGCCATGCGGCTGCGTGCCTTTCCGTTCCCACAGAGCGTGTCCGACTTCATCGCGGCCCATGACGTGGTCTACGTGGTCGAGCAAAACCGCGATGCGCAGATGCGCACCCTGCTGATCAACGAGCTCGAGATCGACCCCCGCAGGCTGGTCAAGGTCCTGCACTACGACGGTACGCCGATCACCGCGCGCTTCATTACCCGCGCCATCGCCGACCATGCCGGCGTTGCGCGGGCTGATATCGCTGCGACCCTCCAGGAGACTGCGAAATGACCTATATCGCCAAGCCCCGACTGCATCACCCAACCCTCGAGCGCAACGCGGTGGGCTATACCCGCCGAGATTACGAGGGCAAGATTTCTACACTCTGTGCTGGCTGCGGTCATGATTCGATCTCGGCAGCCATCATCCAGGCGGTCTGGGAGCTTGATGTCCAGCCGCACCGGGTGGCCAAGCTCTCTGGCATTGGCTGCTCGAGCAAGACACCCGACTATTTTCTGGGTGCAAGCCACGGATTCAATACCGTGCACGGCCGCATGCCCAGCGTGCTCACTGGCGCGGCGCTTGCCAATCGCGAGTTGCTCTATCTCGGCGTCTCGGGTGACGGTGACTCAGCATCGATCGGTTTGGGGCAATTCGCCCATGCCATGCGACGCGGGGTTCGCATGGTCTACATCGTTGAGAACAACGGGGTCTATGGGCTGACCAAGGGCCAGTTTTCAGCCACAGCCGACAAGGGCAGCCGCAGCAAGAAGGGCGCGGTGAACAGCGACGCGCCGGTGGATCTGGTGGGGCTGGCCCTTCAGCTCGGGGCGTCTTATGTGGGACGTGGGTTTTCGGGCGACAAGGCCCAGCTGGTGCCGCTGATCAAGGGCGCCATTCGACACGGTGGCGCCGCCTTCATCGATGTCATCAGCCCCTGCGTGGCCTTCAACAACCATGAGGGCAGCACGCGCAGCTATGACCATGTGCGTGAGCACAACGAGGCGGTCAGCCGGATTGATTTCATTGATCTGGCCAAGGAGGTGGTGGCCGAGCCGGCGCCAGGCGAAGTGATCAACCTGCCGCAGGCCGATGGATCGATGATGCGGCTGCGCAAGATCCGCGCGGACCATGATCCCACCGACCGTCGTGGTGCCATGAACCACATGCAGGCCATGGCCGAGGCGGGTGAGATTGCCACCGGCTTGTTGTATGTGGATCCTGACGCCAGTGATCTGCATGCGGCCATGAATACCGTCGCCGAGCCGCTCAATCGCCTGGGGGCGCTTGAGCTCTGCCCGGGATCGGCGGCGCTGGCCAGGCTCAACGATTCGCTGCGGTAAGCCCGCCGTGCCTCGGCTCTGACGCTTTGCGTCAAGGCTGCGGCCCGGACTGGATCGAAGCGCGGGGGCCTGTGCTCAGGCCTGCCAGGCCCGCATCGTGCGTTTCATGAGCTTGCCATTGGCATTGCGCGGCAGAGGCTCGTCGCGCAGGCCGATCACTTCGGGCACCTTGTAGTCGGCCAGCCGCTCGGCGCACCAGGCCCGCAGGGCCTGCGGGTCGGGCGCAGGCTGGGTGGTGTGCACAAAGGCATGGACCCGTTCGCCCAGCACGGGGCAGGGCACGCCGATGGCGGCCGCCTCGATCACGCCCGGAAAGCCTGCCAGAGTGTTCTCGACCTCGACCGACCAGATCTTGTAGCCACCGCGGTTGATCATGTCCTTCTTGCGATCGAAGATCCGTACGAAGCCTTCGGCATCCTTGCTGCCCAGGTCACCGGATTTCCAGTAACCGCCAATGAATTCGCGGGCGGTGGCCTCGGGGTTGTCCCAATAGCCAGGCACTACGCAGGGGCCGGCGATCATCAGCTCTCCGGTTTCGCCGGGGGCCACTTCGACGCCGTCATCATCCACCACCACGATGTCTACGCAGGGCAGGGGCTGGCCTACGCTATCGAGATGCATGGCTTGTTTGCCTTGCGGCATCAGGGTGGCGGGTGAGCTGGTTTCGGTCGCGCCATAGGCATTCATGAGGGTCAGGCCGGGAACGGTGCGCGCCAGTGCTTCGATGGTGGCCTGTGGCATGGGGGCGCCGCCATAGGAGCCGATGCGCCAGTTCGACAAATCAGTGCTGGCGAACTGCGGCTGCAGCAGGCACAGCGCATACATGGCCGGCACCAGCATGGTGTGGGTGATGCGTTCGCGCGAGGCAAGCTCGAGAAACGCTGCCGCTTTGAACTCGGGCATCAGCGTGAGTGCACCGCCCACATGCCACATCGTGGTGATCATGGCGACCAGGCCGGTCACATGGCTGGCGGGCACGGCCAGGATGGAGCGCTCGTCATCGCCCAGCCCCATGAGTTGCTGGTAGTGCATGCAGGAGTGCACGATGCCAAAGTGGGTCAGCATGGCGCCCTTGGGCCGGCCGGTGGTGCCCGAGGTATAGAGCAGGCAGGCGACGTCTTCCTCCTGCACCGCGGCGGGCTGCTTCAACACTGGCTGCGTGACGTCAGCCGCCAGCGCTTCCAGATCTTCTGTCTTAAGCACCAGCAGACCGGCCGCTGAGGCAGCAGAGGTCGCTCGGGCAGAAGCGGTCTCAGGGGAATCAGCCGCCTCAGAGGCCACAGGTAGGCGCTCCGCCAGTGCAGTATCCAGGACCAGAGCCCTGGCATTGCACTGCTGCAGGATGAACGCCAGGCCGTCGGCGGATTCGCGAATGCTGACTGGAACACTGATGGCGCCCAGGCGTTGAGAGGCCAGAAAGGCAATCACAAAGCCCAACCGATTGGAGACCATCAGCACCACGCGATCGCCCTGCTTCACGCCCCGGGCTTGCCACCAGGCAGCAAGGCGTCCGGCCTGCCGATCGAGCTCGCCATAGCTCAGACGACCGGCCGGACTGCTGAGGGCCTCGCGGTCGACGCCTCTGGCAAGCGCTGCGTTAAATAGCGCGTGAATGCTGCGCGGCCGATGGGCATAGCAGCGCACCATGCGACTGGCGTAGTGA
>JBEELY010000235.1:0-3364 GCA_041167925.1 Pseudomonadota bacterium
CAGAACGCCATCCGTGCCTTCAACGGGTTCTCGATGCAGGGCCGTGCCCTGGTCGTCAACGAGGCACGTGAAGCTTCCGGCGGCGGGGGTGGCGGTGGCTTCCGTCGCGGTCCCGGTGGCGGAGGCGGAGGTGGCGGAGGTGGTTTTGGCGGCGGAGGCGGTGGCTTTGGCGGTCCGCGTCGCCCGCGCGACTGAGCCCGTTTCCGTAGCTGAGTTGATTCAGCCCGGCCAACGCACTCCGGGCTGACGGGCCTGTTTCTGCAGACCTGGGATTAACCCCAGGCGTTGCACCGTTGCGCGCGGGCCCGCGTTCAAAGACCCGCTTGCCTCAGGCGGGCATCCTGATTGCCGTCGTGTCCAGAGGACATCCGGTGCGACTGATTACGTCCTCGGCCGACACGCCCGGGGCGAGTTCACGCAGCATCAGTCCCTGATCGGTCACTTCAATCACTCCGAGGTCGGTGATGATGAGGTCGACCACGCCCAAGCCGGTGAGCGGAAGAGTGCATTCGGGCAGGATCTTCAGGTCTTCGCCGCCATCCTTGCGGCGCGCGGTGTGCTCCATGAGCACGATCACGCGACCGACTCCAGCGACCAGGTCCATGGCCCCACCCATGCCCTTGACCATCTTGCCTGGGATCATCCAGTTGGCCAGATCGCCTTTCTCGGAGACCTGCATGGCACCCAGAATGGCCAGATTGATCTTGCCGGCCCGAATCATGCCGAAGGAGTCGGCCGAGGCGAAGATCGAGGAGCCAGGCAAGGGAGTCACGGTCTGTTTGCCGGCGTTGATCATGTCGGCATCCACCTCATCCTCGGTCGGAAAGGGGCCTATGCCGAGCAGGCCATTTTCGGACTGCAGCCAGACTTCCATGCTGGGCGGCACATGGTTGGCAACCAGCGTGGGCAGGCCGATGCCCAGGTTCACATAAAAGCCATTGCGCAGTTCGCACGCCGCGCGGGCGGCCATTTCGTCACGGGTCCAGGGCATGGAGGGCTCCGTTATCGGTTCAGTAAGAAGTCAGCGCGCCGCAGAGACGGGGCTCATCGTGCCGCACGTACGGTGCGCTGCTCGATGCGTTTTTCGGGCGTTGGATTGTGGACCAGTCGATGGACGTAGATGCCCGGCAGGTGCACGGCATCTGGGTCGATCTCGCCGTTGTCAACGACCTGCTCGACTTCTGCCACCGTGATCCGGCCCGCCATGGCGACATTCGGATTGAAGTTGCGCGCGGTGCGCCGAAACACCAGATTCCCCGCACGGTCGGCCTTCCATGCCTTGACCAGGGAGACATCAGGCAGAAGGGCGCGCTCCATCACGTAGGTGTGGCCGTCGAACTCGCGGGTCTCCTTGCCCTCGGCCACGAGGGTACCCACTCCGGTCCGGGTGAAGAAGGCCGGAATGCCCGCACCACCGGCACGCAGCCTTTCGGCCAGGGTGCCTTGGGGCGTGAACTCCAGTTCGAGTTCGCCGGATAGAAACTGGCGCTCGAACTCCTTGTTTTCGCCGACATAGCTCGCAATCATCTTGCGAATCTGTCGGGTGGCCAGCAGCAGTCCCAGACCAAAGCCATCCACCCCGGCATTGTTGGAAATGCAGGTGAGGTTGCGCACGCCGCTATCACGCAGCGCCGCAATGAGGGCTTCGGGGATGCCACACAGGCCAAAACCGCCGACGGCGATCATCTGGCCGTCGCTCACAATGTCGGCCAGCGCTGCGGCAGCGCTCGGATAAAGCTTGCTCATGATGGGTCTCGATGGGCTTACATGCCGGGATAGTTGGGGCCGCCGCCGCCTTCGGGCACGACCCAGACGATGTTCTGACTCGGATCCTTGATGTCGCAGGTCTTGCAGTGCACGCAGTTCTGGGCATTGATCTGCAGGCGATCAGAGTCGTCGTCGTTTTTGACGTACTCGTAGACGCCTGCCGGGCAATAGCGCTGCTCCGGGCCGGCGTAGGTGGCCAGATTCAGGCCCACCGGCACGCTGGCGTCCTTGAGCGTCAGATGGATCGGCTGGTTTTCTTCGTGGTTGGTGTTCGACAGAAAAACCGAGGACAGCCGATCGAAGGTGAGCTTGCCATCAGGTTTGGGATAGACGATGGGCTGAAAGCTCGAGGCGGGCTTGAGGCACTCATGGTCGGCATGCTGGTGATGCAGCGTCCAGGGCACCTTGCCGCGTAGCACCGTTTGCTCGATGCCCGTCATGACCGTGCCCAGCACCAGACCCTTGCTCATCCATTGCTTGAAGTTGCGGGCCTTCCAGAGCTCTTCATGCAGCCACGAGGCCTTGAACGCCTCGGGATAAGCAGTGAGCTCATCGGCGCTGCGACCTGCCGACACGGCCTCGAAGGCCGCCTCGGCCGCCAGCATGCCGGTCTTGATGGCCGCATGGCTGCCCTTGATGCGCGAGGCATTGAGGAAGCCTGCATCGCAGCCGATCAGGGCGCCGCCCGGGAAGACGGTCTTGGGCAGCGACATGATGCCGCCCGCCGTGATGGCCCGTGCGCCGTAGCTCAGACGCTTGCCCCCTTCAAAGGTCTCGCGGATGGCGGGATGCGTCTTGTAGCGCTGGAATTCTTCAAAGGGCGAGAGCCAGGGATTCTGGTAGGCCAGGCCCACCACAAAGCCCACTGAGACCAGGTTCTCACCAAAGTGGTACAGGAAGGAGCCGCCATAGGTGGCGTTGTCCAGTGGCCAGCCTGCGGTATGGACCACCAAGCCCTTGCGGTGCTTGGCCGGGTCGATTTCCCAGAGCTCCTTGATGCCGATGCCATAGGTCTGAGGATCACTGTTGGCATCAAGTCGGTAGCGGGCGATGAGCTGCTTGCCCAGATGCCCTCGCGCGCCTTCGGCGAACAAGGTGTATTTGGCGAGCAGCTCCATTCCGGGCTGGAATGCATCGGTGGGCTCACCATCGCGGCCCACGCCCATATTGCCGGTCGCCACGCCTCGCACCGCACCTTCGTCGGTGTAGAGAATTTCGGCCGCTGCAAAGCCAGGATAGACATCCACCCCCAGCGACTCGGCTTGCTGACCCAGCCAGCGCACTACCGCGCCGAGGCTCACGATGTAGTTACCGTGATTCTTCAGGCCGTCAGGCAGCGCGAAATTGGGCGTGCGGATCGCCTTGGTCTCGGTCAGGAAGAGCACCTCGTCGGCGGTGACTTCGGTCTCGAGCGGCGCGCCCTGGGTCTTCCAGTCGGGAATCAGTTCGGTGATGGCGATCGGGTCCATGACCGCGCCCGACAGGGTGTGTGCGCCAATCTCGGAGCCTTTTTCGATCACGCAGACCGACAGATCGCTTCCCTTTTCAGCAGCAAGCTGCTTGAGCCGGATCGCCGCAGACAGGCCTGCCGGCCCGC
>JBEELY010000380.1:0-4242 GCA_041167925.1 Pseudomonadota bacterium
GGCCGTGTTCAGGCAACTGCCTTGGCAGGCGCACGATGCGCACTTCGGGCAGGGCCGCGCCGCTGGCCCGGGCGCTCAGCGGATGCAGGCTGTAGCGACCCTTCTGTGCCGCCCGCCAGGTCTCGAGGGAGGGTGTGGCCGAACCCAGCACCACCGGCACGCCGCGCCGGGCTCCCAGCGCGATGGCAAGGTCGCGGGCCGAATAGCGCGCCCCCTCCTGCTGCTTGAAAGACGGGTCGTGCTCCTCGTCGACCACCACAGCAGCCAGGCCAGGCAGTGGCGCAAGTACGGCGAGTCGCGTGCCAAGCACGATGCGGGCGCGGCCCTCAGCTGCAGCCAGCCAATGCGCCGCCCGCTCAGCTTCGGGCATATCGCTGTGCAACACCGCAAGCGGCCAGCGTGGAAACCGCTCGCGCAAGCGCTGCGCGAAGGCGGGCGTCAGGGCGATCTCGGGCACCAGGATGAGGGCTTGCGACAGCGGGTTGGACAGGGCGGTCTGAGCAAGGCGGCCTTCGATCCAGCGCAGATACACCTCGGTCTTGCCACTGCCGGTGATGCCGTACAGCAGATGCACCGTGGGTCCCTTAGCCTGCTCGAGCGCACTCAAGGCTTGCGACTGATCTTTAGTCAGCACGCGCTCACTTGCAGTTGTAGGCTCTTCAGACTCAAGACTCGTTGGAGTCGCGCTGGCTAGGCCAGGGCTGACCTGCTGCTCGAATCTGTTGCGCGCCCGTTGTACTGATGACTGGCGCGCTCGGGCGGCGGGCGGGGTCCTCAAGGCTTTGGGCACCGATGGCAGGGCGATCTCCCCCAGCGGGCAGTGGTAGTAGCGGGCCGCAAACTGCAACAGATCCAGCCACTCGGAACCCGCCCGGGGCATGTCAGGCAGCAGGCCTGTCAGCGCCTTCAGGCGCTCCGCGGGCACCTCGGTCGACGAGGCCAGGCCCACCACCAGTCCTACCCGTCGCCCCCGGGCCCAGGGCACGATCACCCAATCACCAATCCCCAAGGCGAGCGCCTCGGGCACCTGGTAATCGAACCAGCCCGGCAAGGGCAGATCGAGCACCACATGGGCAATGGCGGGGGCGTGGGAAGCCGGCATGGGTGTCAAGGGGGGCGTTCAGTCCGTGGCAGTACTTAAAGTAAAACCTTCAAAGTGCGCGCAAGGATTTGCCGGAAAAGGGATTCAAGCTTTAACAGGAGGACTTGTGGATAAGTGTGTGGATGAATCGGGCACATCCGGCGAAAACCCGCACCATCACAGGCTGTTCGCCTGATCGCACCTTGGCAGTGCAAAAATTTCTTCAATGAAATCAATGATCGGCTTACTTGGCCGTAAGCAGACTGGGCGTGAAGCACCACCCGGGCCACACCGGCGATATTGTGCATAAGTGCGGGGGCGAGGCGTGATGCTGTATGTGCCGGCCGGCTGGTGCGGAGCCGGCTGGCCGGGGCGCCGGCCGGCTTAAAGCGAGGAGGCCGCGGCGCCTCTGCGGCGCTGTTCCCGGCTGTAGCGATGCACCGCCTCGACCAGTGCAGTGACGCTTTCTGGCGGCGTGAACTGCGAAATACCGTGCCCGAGATTGAAGACATGGCCCACGCCAGACTGGGGCACGCCAAAGTTTTCGAGGGTCTTGATGGCTTCGCCCTGGATTTGGCCAGAATCAGCCATCAGGACCATGGGGTCGAGGTTGCCCTGGATTGCCACGCGCGAGCCGACCCGCGCCCGGGCCTGGCCAAGATGGACGGTCCAGTCGACACCGACCGCATCGCAGCCGGATGCAGCAATATCTTCGAGCCACAGGCCGCCGCCCTTGGTGAAGACAATCGACGGCACTCGCACCCGGGTCAGGCTGCCATCGGGCGCGCGTTCTTCGCGCTCGAGCCGCAACCCTTCCAGGACCCGCCGCATGTAGGCCAGCGAGAACTTCTGGTAATGGCCATCGGGCAGGATGCCGCCCCAGGTATCGAAGATCATGACCGCCTGGGCACCGGCTTCGATCTGGGCGTTGAGATAGTCACGCACGGCGTCTGCCGTGACCGACAGCATGTGGTGCATGAGGTCGGGACGGCGATACATCATGCCCTTGACCTGACGGAAGTCGTCGCTGCCACCGCCCTCGACCATGTAGCAGGCCAGAGTCCAGGGGCTGCCTGAAAAACCGATCAGGGGGACCCGGCCCGCCAGGGCACCACGAATGGTGCGCACGCCATCCATGACATAGCGCAGATCGGTGTTCACATCAGGCACCGCCAGGCGTCGGACCGCAGCCTCGTCTCGAACCGGATTGGAAAACTTCGGGCCCTCGCCGTCAGCAAAGTACAGCCCCAGGCCCATGGCGTCGGGCACGGTAAGAATGTCTGAAAACAGGATGGCCGCATCCAGCGGATAACGATCCAGAGGCTGCAGGGTCACTTCGCAGGCCAGTTCTGGGGTCTTGCACAATGCGAGGAAGCTGCCTGCACGCTTGCGGGTGGCGTTGTACTCGGGCAGGTAGCGGCCCGCCTGGCGCATCAGCCACACGGGGGTGTAATCGGTGGGTTGTCGCAGCAGGGCCCGCAGGAAAGTATCGTTGTTCATGGTGCCAATTCGGCCGCGTGGCCCGGGTAAAATGACTGAGTCCCGCATTGTAAATCCAGCTTGACGCGCCAACATGGAATTTTGGTGTGTCGGTCCGTGGCAGGCGGGTCGTGGCGTTTGCATGACGCCGTGACGAACGTCACCTCATGCCCGACCAAATTCGGTGACAGTGTCCGGTCAGTTACAAATTTGAATCACGCTGCGGTTAACGCTTGATTGTCCATGCCATGCCATCCGAGGCTGCTCCACCTTCACTGCCAGACATGCCGCCGCAGAAGCCCTCATGGGCTGCTGTGGCTGCGCTCGCGCAGCATCGGGGGACCGCCACGGCGCTCGGAGCGCTATTTCTTGCCTTGCATCTGCCTTTGGCCGAAGGGGTTCGAACCGACTGCCCTGCTTGTGCCGAGGGCGGGGCGCTGGCAGCGGACCGCTCGCGGATGGCATCAGGCCCGCCCCAGGGGTCGCGGCCAGGGATCGTTTCATCCTCCTTCATCCCCATCCTGACAGGCCTGCCTGGTCCGGCCTCTGTCCTGCGGGTAGGTCCACAGGCGCTCGCGGGCGATATCGGGAACGCGCCGGCCCCCAACAGGAACGAACTCCTGCCTCCACCTCTTACTGCCAGCACGATCCCGCTCGGGTTCCCTACGGCATCGACGACGGAGCGCCCATCGGCGGTCGCTGGGGAGATGTTCTCTGCGCCACCACCGGAGCCGCTGACTCCCCTCGACTTTCAAGACCCATTCAACACCACTCCCATCCCGGTGCGGCCGACCGTCCTGGCTTCGCTACCTCCACCGCCTCCCGGCCCCCCTCCTGCGCCGCCGCCCTCTGCATCACCGCCGCCGGTGCCATCGCCGCCGCCTGCACCGCCACCACCACCTCCTCCTGCGCCACCGCCTCCTACGCCGCCGCCCGCTCCGCCACCGCCGCCTCCTGCGCCACCGCCTGGTCCGCCACCGCCTCCGTTGCCGCCATCCCCGCCCCCATTGCCGCCGCCACCTCCGCCGCCACCTCCGCCACCGCCACCGCCTCCAGGGGTGCCGCTGCCAGGGACCGCGTGGCTGCTGCTTGGCGGTGCAGCCTCGTTATGGGCCGGCCTTCGTAAGGCCCGTCAGAAGCGGGACTGACGCTTCGGCGCTTGCGTTTCGCCCGTGAGCCAGGCCTGGATATCGGCCGCGCCCATCGCAGTCAGGCCGGGGGTTGCTGGCTGCGCGAGCTGAGCCACCACGGCGCGGGCCAGTTGTATCGAGGTCAGTTGCGGCATCGAGCGGGGCATCATCAGCATCTGCAGGCTCAAGTACACCTGTGCAATCCGCTGCAGCCAGTCGCCTCCCGAGGTCCTGCTCTGCGCCAGCGGTCGCATCATCAGCATGCTGTGGCAGGACAGGCGCGACAGCTGCAACTCCACCTCGCCAACCAGGCCCTGATGCAGGCCCGAGAGCTGTTGCCAGACCGGCAACGGATGCACGAGCAGCAGGCGTTGCGCACCAGCCTGCACCGCCGCCGCGGCAACCGACGGCGCTCGAAGGCGGTCCACCAGAACGCACGGCGCCTCGCGGCCGTGAAAGGAACGTGCCCCGTCGTGGTGATCTTCGCTGAGCGACACGATCACGGCGTGGATGCGCGGCAGGCTGGTCATGGAGGCCATGGCCAGACCGCTG
>JBEELY010000375.1:0-4560 GCA_041167925.1 Pseudomonadota bacterium
TGGCCAGCGTAAGGAGACGCTCTGCAATGGCATCGATCTGTTCATCCACGGGTCGATCGATTCCGCGTACCCGATCATCGATCAGGAAGGGCTGCCAGGCGGACTGCGACTGAGCGAGCAAGGCCTGCCGGTAGGTTTCGCCAATCGCCCGATGCGCGAGGATCAGGGCGTCAATCGACGTCTGGAGGTCGGGGGCGAGCGATGCATTGACCATGCCCTGAAGTGCGCTTAGGTGTCCGAAAACCTTGTGTTCGTGGTTGGCTAGATTCTGCTGCCAGAGTTCACGCTGTACGGGCTCACCGCCGCGCAAGAGCAGATTCTTCCAGGCCTGCACCTGCATCTTGAACTGGATCTGGACCTCCCGCGCCGTATTGACGGCGTTCAGCGCTTTTCGAGAGTTCTGGTGTTGGTCCTCGTTCAAGCGGTTGAGTGACCATGTGGCAAACAGGCCCACCAGCATTTCGGCCAGCACCACCAGGGCGAGCATGGCCGCTAGTCGGCCAAGCGCACGACGGGGCACAGGTGATGAGAACCGGGGGGCGGCGTTTGTCATGGTCCGTCGTGTTTCGTGCCCAGGGATAGCGTCAGATGGATGGTGTTCAAGCCGACCAACCCCATAGAGCTCCTAGTTTGATCGAAGAGCATGTCAAGGCTGTGAATCACCTCGCATCGTCATGCTGCCGTGCGTGCCTTGGTTCATATGTCCGAATTGTGGCGTGATTCTTGCACAACCTCTGCCATGAAATCGCCCCGCCCCGCCCGTGCTGCGCCCGATACAGGCCTTGCCCAGGAGCGCTTGCTGCTCTCGGAAGTGCTCAAGCTGATTGGCAAGAGCCTGGCCCCCGATGTGGTGCTGCGCGAAATGCTGCATCTGCTGAGTGAGCTTCTGGGCTTGAATCGCGGACGCCTGGTCCTGCTCGAGGGCAAGGCCGAGGCTCGTATTGCCCATGCCTATGGCCTGACCCGCACCGAAGTGGCGCGCGGCCGCTATGCCTCGGGCGAGGGCATCACCGGAATGGTGCTGGCCACCGGGCAGTCGGTCATCGTGCAGGACATCGACCAGGAGCCGCGCTTTCTGTTTCGCAGCGTCCGGCGTGATCAGTTGCCCCCCCAGACGGTCGCCTTTCTTGCCTTTCCGGTGACCATTGAGGGGCGCACGGTCGGCGTGCTGGCCTGCCATCGCATTCGCAGTCGGCAGCGTGCGCTGAGCGATGACTTGGCCCTGCTCCGCTTGTTGGCCACGCTGGCGGGGCAGGTGCTGCAGCTCGAGTCCCTGGTGCGTCGGGAGACCGAAGCCCTGCAAGCGCAGAACGCCCTGCTGCGCGATGCACTTGCCGCAGCCGCATCACGCGAAGGCATTGTTGGAAGTGCTCCGGCCTTATTGAAATCGTTACAGGACCTGGACCGGGTGTCCGGATCCAGCGCGACCGTACTGCTGCTGGGTGAGTCCGGCACGGGCAAGGAGCTCTTTGCGCGCGCTGTGCATCGGGCCAGTCCGCGTCGCGACGGTCCTTTCATCAAGGTCAATTGCGCAGCCATTCCAGAGACGCTCTTTGAGTCCGAGCTTTTCGGTCATGAGAAGGGTGCTTTCACCGGCGCGGCTTCGGCGCGGTCGGGTTGGTTCGAGCGCGCTCACGGCGGCACGCTCTTCCTGGACGAGATTGGGGAGCTGCCCCTGGCCATGCAGTCCAAGCTGCTGCGGGCCCTCCAGGAGCGCACCATCGTGCGCCTGGGTGGGCGCAACGAGATCGCAGTCGATGTACGGCTGGTGGCGGCCACCCATCGATCTCTGTCGCACGATGTCGAGCTCGGGCGCTTTCGGCAGGACCTCTATTACCGCCTGAACGTGGTGCCGCTGCGTTTGCCTGCCCTTCGCGAGCGGCGGCAGGACATCCGTGCCCTGGCCCTGCATTTCCTGGGCCGGGCCAATCAGGAGCATCAGCGCAATGTGCATCTTGCGCCACAGGCTCTGCAATGGCTGGAAGAACAGGACTGGCCCGGCAATATTCGCGAGCTCGGCAACCTCATCGAGCGGGCCGTGCTGCTGGCCGACGCGACCCATCTCAGCGCGGATGCGCTTGCGGTCTGGGCCGAATCCAAGACCTCGACCCCTCCTGTGCCGGGTCTGGGTTCGTCACCGCAAGGCGAACTCCGGGACTACCGCTCGATCGACTCCCATTCTGCAGAGCAGCTGCTCGAGGTCTTGCGTCGCCATCACGGGAATCAGACCCGGGCCGCGCGCGAGCTCGGACTGACCCCGCGGCAGTTTGCCTACCGTTGGAAACGACACAGTCCGACAATCCTCGACGCCTAACAACAAAGTCAGACAAAGTCGGACATTGGGTCCTTGCAAGAGACCGAATCAGGCGGCTTAAGGGCTGGGAACGCCCATCACAGGTCTATGGCACGCGCATTGCATTGGTTCGAAGGAGCCGCTTTGCTCCCCTTCCATCCCTGTCTGGAGTGATCCATGTCTGCCGTTTTTGAAACCCCTTCCGCACCGACCACCGTCAAGACTTATCTGCGCCCGATCGATCGCGAGGGTCTGATGGCCTTTGCCGAGAAGGGCCGCAACAACCCGGCCAGTCGTGGCACCAACAAGGTCCATACCGTGACCGAGGGCCAGTACCGCACCCTGAGCTATGTGGGCCAGCATGCCCCGGTGGTGGTGGATGAGCCCCTGCATCTGTTCGGTCAGGACACAGCCCCTGCGCCTGGCGAGATCGTGCTATCGGCGCTGGGCGGATGCCTCGCGGTGGGCATCACGGCGGTGGCCACCTGGAGACAGGTGCGCCTGAGCAAGCTCGAACTTTTCCTTGAAGGCGACATTGGCAACCCCGCAGCCTGGGGTGCGGGCGGTGCCCTGCAGAAAACGGCGCCCGAAATGGGCTTCCAGGACATTCGCGTGAAGGTCGTGATCGAAGGCGACGCAAGCCGCGAAACCCTGGACGACATCGTGCAGCACGCCAACATCTATTCGCCAGTGGCCAACTCCATGCGCAACCCGATCCCGTTTTCCATTTCCCTGTCGGAGTAATCATGAATGCACCGATGGACCTGGCGGGCAGGGTCAATGACCCGCATGGGGTCGATGGCGAAGCTGGACATGGCAGTCAGGCCATGCTCCATTCGGTGCGAGAGATCGCCAGCGGTCCGCTGGCTGCCCTTGCGTCCGACATCGACCGCAAGGGGGTGTATCCCGAAGCCGTGCTGCGCAGTCTGGGCGCCGTAGGGGCGCTGGGTGCGCATCAGGACGACCGCGCTCTGACCGGCCTGTCGGGCGCTCACGCCGACTTCGGTCTGGCGATCTGCGCGATGACTGAAGTCTCCCGTGTGTGCGGCGCAACCGGCTTCATGATGTGGTGCCACTTGGTGTGCGGCTTGTACATGGAGCAAAGCGGCAACCCGTATCTGGGCGGTGCCTGGCTGGGTGAGCATGCCCGGGGCGAGCGACTGGGCGCCACCGGCATGAGCAATCCGATGAAGACCTTCGCCGGCATCGAGAAGTTCCTGCTCAAGGCGCGTCCGCAAGCCGATGGCAGCTACACCATCCATGGCACGCTGCCCTGGGTCAGCAATCTGGGCAAGAACCACTACTTTGGCGCCGTTGCACAGGTCGAGACTGGTCCCGACGAGGCCCCGCGCGAAATCATGTTCATCGCTTCCTGCGATGCGCCAGGCGTCTCGCTAAAAGACTGCCCATCGTTTTCCGCAATGGAAGGTACAAACACCTGGGCGGTGCGCTTCGAAGGGTACCGGGTCGATGAGACGAACCTTGTTGCCGACCCGGTGCGCCCCTTCATTGGCCGCATCCGGGGTGCGTTCGTGCTGCTCCAGACCGGCATGGGCCTGGGTGTCGCCCAGGGTGCGATCGATTCGATGTGGCAGGTCGAGTCACCGCTGGGCCATGTGAATGCCTTCCTGGAGGACCGCCCGGACGCCTTGCAGGCCGAACTCGATGAACTGCAAGCCCGCATCATGCGACTCGCTCGCACGCCTTATTCAAGCGATACCGGCCACCTGATCGAGGTGCTGGATGCCCGCGCCCATGCGGCAGAACTGTCTTTGCGGGCAGCGCAGTCTGCCTTGCTGCATGCAGGCGCGCGCGGCTATCTGATGAGCTCGGACGTACAACGCCGGGTGCGTGAGTCACACTTCGTGGCGATCGTGACCCCGGCGATCAAGCATCTTCGCAAGGAGATTGCTCGGCTCAGTCAACCGGTGATGCCGGCATGAGCGCGAACGAGTTCAGGCAATTCATTTGCCGCGCCTGCGGCCTCATTTACGACGAGGCTCTTGGCGATCCGGACAGTGGCCTGGCACCGGGCACCCGGTTTGAGGACATTCCTGAGGACTGGTCTTGTCCGCTGTGCAGCGTGACCAAGGCGGATTTCGAGCCGATGGTGGTGGCAGCAGCGCTTGACGCAAAGCGGGTATCTGTGGTCTCGGCAGGCGGTTCGTCGACGGTCTCTCCAGCGATGCTGCATTCGGCGGGATCGGCGTCGGCACGCTTCGCGCCGCGCCGAGAAGCGCCCGGCGTCGTGATCGTGGGCGCAGGCA
>JBEELY010000403.1:0-3187 GCA_041167925.1 Pseudomonadota bacterium
TTCATGACGGGTCTCCGTGTTCGGTCAGTCAGCAAAGGATACCCCGGGATCCGATCATGAGGTAGGTATGCTCTGCGCAACGCCGCTTCCATCCGCAGGCCGCTGCGGCCCGATGTCCGTCCGATAGCCGTCCGATGTCCATGACCCCCGCACAAGCCACGGCACCGCTCACGTCCCAAGCCCCAGCAGACCCGATGGTCCCGGCCCATGCCCTGCCCGTTCTGGTTGCAGGCGGCGGCATTGGTGGTCTGGCCGCTGCTCTTGCACTGCAGCAACGCGGCTTTGCGGTCGAGGTCTTTGAACAGGCCCCTGAAATCGGCGAGATCGGCGCCGGCATTCAGCTTGGCCCGAATGCCTTTTCTGCCTTCGATGCCCTGGGGATTGGCCCCCAGGCTCGCGCGAAGGCGGTCTATACCGATGACATGGTGATGCACGATGCCATCGATGCCTTTGAGGTCGGGCGTATCCCAACCGGCGAGGCCTTCCGCGCCCGCTTTGGCAATCCCTATGCGGTCTGCCATCGGGCCGATCTTCATCTGACGCTTTATGAGGCGGTCAAGGCGCTCGGACAGGTGCGCTTTCACACCTCCACCCGGATCGAGCGGATCGAACAGGATGCGCAGGGAGTGACCGTCATCGATCAAAGAGGTCGGCGCTGGGCAGGATGCGCCCTGATTGGCGCCGACGGCGTCAAGTCGGTCGTGCGCGAGCAGTTCGTGGGCGACCCGCCGCGGGTCACAGGGCATGTGGTCTATCGGGCCGTGGTCGAGCGTGAGGATTTTCCGGCCGATCTGCGCTGGAATTCGGCCAGCATCTGGGTGGGCCCGGACTGCCATCTGGTGCACTACCCCCTGCGCGGCGGCGAGCAGTACAACGTGGTGGTCACCTTCCACAGCCGCGAGACCGAAGCGTGGGGCGTGACCGACGGCAGCCGCGAGGAGGTCATGTCCTACTTCCAGGGCATCTGCCCGCAGGCCAGGCAACTGATCAACCTGCCCAAGTCCTGGCGACGATGGGCCACCGCCGACCGCGAGCCCATCGAAACCTGGACCTTCGGCCGGGTGACTCTGCTTGGCGATGCAGCGCATGCCACCACCCAGTACCTGGCCCAGGGCGCCTGCATGGCGCTCGAAGACGCAGTGACCCTGGGCGAATGCCTTCGGCTCAAAGGCAATGATCTGCCCGAGGCCCTGAAATGCTATGAGCAGGCACGGGTCGCGCGCACAGCGCGCATCGTGCTGTCGGCCCGCGAGATGGGCCGCATCTATCACGCCAAAGGCGTGCAGCGCTATGTGCGCAATGATCTCTGGCGAGGCCGCTCGCCAGAGCGCTTTTACGACGCGGTCGAGTGGCTCTATGGCTGTCGCCGAGACAACTGCCTGGATGCCCTCGGCCATGGTGGCAGCCTGGCCAAGGCGCAGTACGCAAGCGAGACAAACACATGAACGATCTCGGAAGACTCGAAGATCTGCCGGCCGATTACCTCGCGGCCCTGAGCAGCGAACAACTCGTACCTCTGTGGCCCAGCCTGAGAGCGCTCATTCCGCCTCATGTGCCTGCGCGCCAGACCCGACCTACCCACTGGCGTTATCAAGGCATCCGGCTGCTGCTGATGCGAGCAGGTGAACTCACCCCCATCGAAAAAGCCGAGCGTCGGGTGCTGGTGCTGGCCAACCCGGGGCTGGGACTGGAGCGGCTGCAGGCCAGCCCGGCCATCTATCTGGGCATGCAGCTGCTGTTGCCCGGCGAGATTGCGCCCTCGCATCGACACACCCCCAATGCGGTGCGCATGGTGGTCGAAGGCGAAGGGGCCTACACCACCGTGGATGGCCGCAAATGTCCGATGGCCCGCGGCGATCTCATCCTCACCCCGACAGGCATGTGGCACGAGCATGGCCATGAAGGCGATGCCCCGGTGGTGTGGCTTGATGTGCTCGACCTCCCGGTGGTGGTGTATCTGGAGGCGTCTTATCACGTGAATGGCCCGCACCAGGACCCCCTGCCTCTGGATGCACAGGCCGGACTGGCCCGCAGCGGGCTGCTGCCGACCCAGGCCTTCGAACGCCGGGACGATCCTTATCCGATGCTGCGCTATGCCTACCAGGACACGCTGGTAGCGCTGCGATCGCTGGCCACCGCCCGCCCCCTGGGCGAAGCCGTGCTGATGAGTTTCGTGAATCCGCAGACCGGGCGGGATGTGCAGAACATTCTGGGCTTTCATGCGCTGATGCTGCGCGCGGGTGAAACCGTGCGCCTGCCCGCGCGTTCACCGGCCAGCGTGTTTCATCTGATCGAGGGCCGGGCCCGTGTGCAGGTGCAGATGCCGCACGCATCTGGAAGTTTCGCGGGCGACGTCGCCAACGATGTCGCGCCCGACTTCTTGCTCGAACCGGCCGATACCTGCTGCGCACCGGGCTATTGCGCCGTTGAGCTCACCAACCCGTCTGCCACCCAGGACGCCGTGCTTTTCCTTGCCGATGAGTCGCCCCTGCATCGCAAGCTCGGCCTTTATGAAGTCAGGAGTTGAATCGCATCATGAGCCTTCGCGCCTACGACTGGATCGCCCACCATGCCCGCAACACGCCTCACCAGCTTGCGGTTCATGATCTGACCGAGCAGCGCACGCTCAGCTATGCGCAGTTTGACGAGCGCATCAGTCGACTGGCCGCCTGGCTGTCCGAACAGGGCGTGGGCCATGGCGACCGTGCCGGCGTGCTCGCGCAGAACTGCACAGACATGCTCGAGCTGCAGTTTGCCTGCGGCCGGCTGGGCGCGATCTTCGTGCCCCTGAACTGGCGGCTGACCCTGCCCGAGCTGCGCTTCATCGTGGGCGATGCCGCCCCGCGCGTGCTCATTCACGATCCGGAATTTGGGGAGAACGCGCAGGCACTGACACTCACCGTAGAGGGCCTGGTCACGCTTGAGCGCCAGGGGCCGGCGAGCGACTACGAGGCTGCGCTGGCAGCCAGTACCCCCCTGCCGCGCTCACGCTGGGCGCAGGTCTCGCTCGAGGATGTCTCGACCATCATGTACACCTCGGGCACCACGGGTCGACCCAAGGGCGCGATGATCACGCATGGCATGACCTTCTGGAATGCCGTGAACCTGGGCGGGCCGGCCGAGGTCAGCCATGCCAGTGTCTTTCTGTGCGTGCTTCCGCTCTTTCATACCGGCGGCCTGAACTGCT
>JBEELY010000065.1:0-4345 GCA_041167925.1 Pseudomonadota bacterium
GTCATCGTCAAGAAGGTCGATGCCCAGACCCGCGCCAAAACCGCCATCAACGAACTGCTGCGGGGCATCTGAGGCCATTATGGCAATGGAGCGTCTGCTGGCCCTGATGTCTGAAAAACAGGCTTCGGATCTCTTCGTCTCGGCAGGCGCGCCCGTTCAGATCAAGATCAACGGCAACCTGGTGGCGGTCAATCAACAGGTGCTCGACCCTCAAACCGTCGAACGCCTGCTGCGAGAAGTCATCACTGACCGCCAGTGGTCCGAGTTCGAGGAGCGCAACGAGCTCAACATCGGCTATGGCCTGAAAGATGTGGGCAGCTTTCGCTTCTCGGTGTTTCGCCAGAGAGGCACCGCAAGTGCGGTGATCAGATACATCCCGGGCACTATCCCTGACATCGCCACCCTGGGGATGCCCCCGGTGCTCACCGAGCTGGCCATGGAAAAGCGTGGGCTGCTGCTGGTGGTGGGCTCGACGGGTTCGGGCAAATCCACCACGCTCGCGTCGCTGATCGACCATCGCAGCCAGCAAAGTACTGGCCATATTCTGACACTCGAAGATCCGATCGAATACACCTTCCGCCATCGGCGTTCGATCGTCAATCAACGCCAGATCGGTACCGACGCAAAGTCGCTCGATATTGCCTTGCGCAATGCCTTGCGACAGGCTCCCGACTGCCTGATGATCGGGGAGATCCGGGATCCGGAGACCATGAGCGCAGCCATTGCCTATGCGCAGTCAGGCCACCTGGTTTTGGCGACCCTGCATGCCAATACCGCGGTCCATGCGCTCACTCGCATTGTCGGCTTTTTCTCCCCTGAAAATCGTCGAGTTATGTTGTCCGACCTTGCAGCCACCCTGCGCTGCGTGGTGTCGCAAAGGCTGGTGCGCTCCAAGGACGGCGGCCGAGTGGCCGCAGTGGAAGTCCTCCTGAACACCACGCTGATCAGTGAGCTGATCGAACAAGCGCGGATCAGCGAAATTCGTGAAGCCATGGAAAAGAGCATGGCGGCCGGATCTCAGACCTTCGAGACTGCGCTGATGCAACTGGTCCGAGAGGGCAAGGCCACGACAGACGATGCTCTTGCCCAGTCGGACTCGCCCACCAACCTGCTCTGGATGCTGGAGAACTCAGGCCACGCCGGCTCGGGTGCGGGCAACTCAGACCGGGGCCCGGGCTTCATGCTCAATCTCGGATGAGCGCTACCGTGCACCTTTACGGAATTGAGACCTGCGATCAGGTTCGCAAGGCCCGGCATTGGCTGCGTGGGCGCGCGCTCGAGGTGCAGTGGCATGACTTTCGCCGGGATGGACTCCCTCCTGAGCGGCTTGCCCACTGGATGAGCCATTTGCCCTGGGATGCGCTGCTCAATCGGCGGGGCCTCACCTGGCGGCAATTACCAGCGCAACAGCGGGCAGGCGTGGTCGACGCAGCCAGCGCATCTGAACTCATGCTTGCTCATCCGGTCCTGATCAAGCGTCCGGTGCTTGAGTTGGACGATCGCATTCTGGTGGGCTTCTCTGAAGCCCTGTACAAGAGTGTTTTTGGTTCCGAGACCGGAAGCACAGGCAAGTGACCGTCCGTCCCCTGAACCGCTGAACCGTCGCCTCTCAAGCTTTACGCTCTTCGCCTGGCCATGTCCTCAATGCCCCTTTCTGCGCATGCCTGCCCAATCCGCACGCTGACCGAAGACCTTGTCCGGCGGCGCTCGGTCAGTCCTGAGGATGCTGGTTGCCAGACCGTACTGGCCGATCGTCTGGCCCAATCCGGGTTTGCCTGTGAATCGCTTCGCTTTGGCCAGGTCGACAACCTCTGGGCCGTGCGGCAGGGTGGCCGCCCGGGGCCCTTGCTGGTGTTTGCAGGCCATACCGATGTGGTGCCTGCTGGTCCGCGTCAGTGGTGGCATGCCGATCCATTTGAGCCAACCGAGCGCGACGGCATGCTCATCGGCCGTGGCGTGGCCGACATGAAGTCTTCGCTGGCCGCCATGGTCGTTGCGATCGAAGACTTCCTGCAGGAACGTCCCGGGTTTGCCGGAAGCATCGGCATGCTGCTCACCTCCGACGAAGAAGGCCCCGCCGTTGACGGTACGGTCAAGGTGGTTCAGCTGCTGCAGGAACGTGGTGTGCGCATCCAGCACTGCATTGTGGGCGAGCCGACCTCTCAAACCCAACTGGGCGACATGATCAAGAATGGGCGTCGCGGCTCGCTCAATGCGCGCCTGACGGTCAAGGGCATCCAGGGGCATATCGCCTATCCGCATCTGGCCCGCAACCCGGTGCATCAACTCGCACCTGCACTGGCCGCACTGGTGGCAGAGCGCTGGGATGAGGGCAACGCCTATTTTCCGGCCACCTCCTGGCAGGTCGCCAACCTGAACGCCGGCACGGGTGCGAGCAATGTCATTCCGGGTGAAGCCGTTCTGGATTTCAATTTCCGCTTTTCCACAGAGTCCACTGTGGAGGGCCTGAAGGCCCGGGTGCGTGCCATTCTTGATGCGCACGGGCTCGACTACGACCTCGACTGGAAGCTCTCGGGACTGCCCTTTCTAACCCCGCGCGGGCGTCTGACCGATGCGGTCAGTGCCGCAATCAAGTCTGAGATGGGCATCAACACCGAACTGTCGACCACGGGGGGTACTTCCGATGGTCGCTTCCTTGCAGCGATCTGCGACGAAGTGATCGAGTTCGGCCCGCCCAATGCCACCATCCACAAAAGCAACGAAAGCATTCCCGTCGATTGCCTCAAGCCCCTCTCCGCCGTATTCAGGCGCACTCTCCAATCGCTGCTGGTGTGACGACCCCTTCTTATCGCCCTGCCCTGTTACCCCACCTGCGGCCTGCGCCGGATGATCAGGCCATTCGGCCTCATGTACGTACGCTGCGCGACCTCTGGCGACATGCCATCAGCCGCCTGCAGGCTGCAGGCGTCTCGTTCGGACACGGCACCAGTGCCGCGTGTGATGAAGCCGCCTGGTTGCTGCTCTGGGGGCTGCATCTGCCGCTTGATCAACTCGATCACGTTCTTGACGCCAGACTCTCCGATCAAGAAATCGACAGCCTGCTGCAACTCATCGCCAGACGCTGCGATGAGAGGCTCCCTAGCGCCTATCTCACAGGGGAGGCCTGGCTACGCGGATTGCGCTTTCTGAGCGACGCCCGCGCCCTGGTACCGCGCTCGCCCATTGCCGAGTTGCTCGATACCGATGCGCTCGCCCCGTGGCTGGATTCCGACAGGGTGCATCAGGTGCTCGACCTCTGCACCGGCGGGGCGAGTCTGGCCATTTTTGCTGCTCTTGCGTATCCCGAGGCACGCATCGTAGGCGCCGATCTGAGTGCCGAGGCCCTCAGCCTGGCTGCGGACAACGTCGCCTTGCACGCAATGGATGAGCGTATCACCCTGGCGCAGGGCGATCTGTTCGGTGCAGTGAAGGGGCAGCGCTTCGATCTGATTGTCTGCAACCCGCCCTATGTCAATGGTGAGTCCATGGGCACACTGCCTGCGGAATATCTCCATGAGCCGCAATCGGCCCTCGCAGGCGGCCCTGATGGCATGGACCTGGTCCGGCGGATTCTCCAGGCAGCGCCCTCGCACCTGAACGCGGATGGTGTTCTTCTTCTCGAGATCGGACATGAGATCGAGCATTTTGAAGCCGCTTTCGGGCGCCTCGAATGCACCTGGCTTTCCAGCGAGGCTGCAGAGCGCCAGATCGCCCTGATCACCGCCGACGCACTGGGCGCCTTGTGATCCGGCTGCGTGGACTGACCCTGGCCCGTTCGAGCCGGGTGCTGATGCGCGATGTCGATCTTCAAATCGCGCCTGGCGAGCGGGTTGCGCTGGTCGGCGACAACGGCAGCGGAAAATCCAGCCTGCTCGCGGCGCTTGACGGCGATCTGCTGCCCGAGGCTGGGGATATTGATCTGCCGGCGCGCTGGCGCGTGGTTCGCCTCTTGCAGTCTTTACCCCATAGCGACGCTCCGGCCTGGGAGTTTGTTCTTCAGGCGGACACCAGCCTCATGCAGGCACATGAACGACTCGCCCAGGCGCAAGCTGCGGGCGATGGCATGGCAATCGCTCAGGCCCATGACGATCTGATCTCTCTTGACGGTCCCAGCGCACCCGCACGAGCCCGCGAGTTGCTCCATGGTCTGGGCTTTTCCGAGGAGCAGGCACAAGCACCTGTCACCCACCTCTCGGGCGGCTGGAAGATGCGCCTGAATCTGGCCCGGGCACTGATGGCCCCCGCCGATCTGCTCCTGCTCGATGAGCCAACCAACCACCTGGACCTAGATGCGGTTCTTTGGCTCGAGCGGCGGCTGGCTAGACTGACCTGCACGCAAATTCTC
>JBEELY010000121.1:0-11268 GCA_041167925.1 Pseudomonadota bacterium
CCAGGCCGTTTGGCAAAAGACTGAGCGACGCCTTTCACATGATCGATGCCCGCGACCGCGCCCGGGCGGCGCTCGCCCAAGAACACTTCGATTTACTGGTGTTGGGCGGCGGCGCAACCGGGCTGTCGATCGCTCACGATGCATCCGACCGCGGCCTAAAGGTCGCCCTGGTCGAGGCGCGGGACTTCGCTCAAGGCACCTCATCGCGGGCCACGAAACTGCTTCACGGCGGGGTGCGGTATCTGGCGCAAGGCAATATCGCCCTGGTGCGCGAAGCCTTGCACGAGCGTACGGTACTGATGCGCAATGCGCCTCATCTGGCGCAGCCGTTGCCCTTCCTGATTCCTGTGGACAGTCAGGCGCATCGGCTGTTTTATGGCGCCGGCCTGCGGCTTTACGATCTTCTTGCGGGCAAGGACTCCCTTGGTGCAACGCACTGGATGGATGCCGCACAAACGCGTCAGGCCAGCCCGCATCTGCGCTCAAGCCAGCTCAAGGGGGCGGTGGTCTATACCGACGGCCAGTTCGATGATGCACGCCTGGCGCTTGCCATTGCACGCACGGCAGCTCTGCAAGGGGCAGTCCTGCTCAATCATGCCGAGGTGACCCGCCTGATCCAGACGCCCGGAGCATCGGGAGGCCGGGTACAAGGAGCCCAGGTTCGCGATGCGATCACGGGCGAATCCTTCGCGATCCAGGCTCGCTGCGTCGTCAATGCCACAGGCGTGTGGGTCGATGACATTTTGCGCATGCAGGCGGGCCGGGCGGATGCGCGGCTTCGGGTGCGTCCAAGTCAGGGCATCCATGCGGTGCTTGCAGGAGACTGGCTCGACGGACGCCACGCACTTCTTGTGCCACGCACCCGGGACGGGCGTGTGCTCTTTGCCGTGCCCTGGCTGGGGCACACCATCCTGGGCACGACAGACACGCCGGTGCAGGCGCGTTCGTTCGAGCCGCAAGCCCAGGAAGCCGAGCTCGCATTTCTGATCGAAGAGGCCGCAGTGCTCTTTAACAGGCCGCTGCGGCCGCAAGACATGCTGAGCCTGTGGGCAGGCCTGCGTCCGCTCGTCGATTCTTCCGGATCGGGGCAGCGTGCCACGCGAAAAATCAGTCGGGAACACAGCATCTGGGTCGATGACAGTGGCTTGGTGACCATCACCGGAGGCAAGTGGACAACCTGCAGAGCGATGGCCGAGGATCTGCTGCAGGCCTGCCAGGATACCGAACTGCTGCCTGCGACCGGGCCCTGCCGCACGACCGAACTGCCTCTGGTCGGTGCCTTGGCGACCGGCCAGACGCTTGCTCAGAGCGCTGGATTGCATCTGTACGGCAGCGAGGCCGAGCGGGTGATCCAGTTGCCAGGCGCCAGCCACTGGATCACAGAGCAGCTGTCGGAAGCCATGGTGCGTTTTGCCGCCCGGCAGGAATGGGCGCTCCATGTGGATGACGTGCTTGCCAGACGCTCGCGCCTGCTCTTTCTCGACGCCCAGGCCGCCATGCGGGCTGCGCCCGCCGTGGCCCGGATCCTGTTTGAGGAAACCGGACACGATCCTGATCTGGCCGGCTTCATGAAGACCGCATCCCAGTATCATCACCAACACTATTTCCCCGAGGAGTGACTGATGCCGACGATCAACATCAATGGGCGCGCCGTTCAGGTCGACGCCGATCCGTCCACCCCGCTGCTCTGGGTGATCCGGGAACATATCGGACTCACCGGCACCAAATATGGCTGCGGCATCGCCCAGTGCGGGTCTTGCACCATTCATCTCGATGGTCAGGCCATCCGCAGTTGCGCTCTGCCGCTCTCGGCGATTCAGCCCAAGCAAAAGATCACCACCATCGAGGGCCTGTCCTCTGATTCGAGCCATCCGGTGCAAAAGGCTTGGCTTGCCCAGGATGTGCCGCAATGCGGCTACTGTCAGTCGGGCATGATCATGGCCGCCGCCGCCCTGCTCAAGGACAAGCCCAAGCCCACCGATGCCGACATCGATGAGGCCATGACCAACATCTGCCGCTGCGGCACCTACAACCGGGTCCGGGCCGCGATTCACGTGGCCGCCGGCACCATCCCCGTCAAGCAGGGCTAAGGCCCGGCATCGATTCAAGGAGATCGACATGCTCAAGCAGATCGACATGCAAGACTTGACTCAAGCGACTGGACACAAGGCACCTGCAAGCCCGGCCCGGCGCCATTTTGTGATGACGTCGGCGCTGGCATCGGGCGGACTCGCGCTTGGCTGGCATCTGCCGCTTGGTGCGCAATCGGGGGCCGACACGCCAGAAGTCAATGCCTGGGTGGTGGTCCGCCCTGACGATACCGTGGTCATCCGGATCGCCCGCTCCGAGATGGGGCAGGGCACCCTTACCGGCCTCGCCCAGCTGGTTGCCGAAGAGCTCGAATGCGCCTGGTCACGGGTGACCACCGAATATCCCACGCCGGGTCAGAACCTCGCACGCAAGCGCGCCTGGGGCAACTTCTCCACCGGCGGCAGCCGAGGCATTCGGGAGTCTCAAGACTATGTGCGCAAGGGCGGGGCGGCCGCACGCATGATGCTGGTTCAGGCCGCGGCCCAGCAGTGGTCCGTGCCGGTCGAGCAGTGCACCGCAGCGAACAGCATCATCACTCACGCCGCGAGCGGGCGGCAGATCAGTTTTGGCAAGGTGGCCGCTGCAGCGGCCAAGCTGCCCGTCCCTGAAAATCCGGCACTCAAGAACCCCAAAGACTGGAAGGTCGCAGGCAAGCCCCTGCCGCGTCTTGATACCGCCGACAAGGTCAATGGCCGTCAGGTGTATGGCGCGGATCTGAAGCTGCCGGGAATGCTCAATGCAGCCATCCGGGATTGCCCGGTATTTGGCGGCAAGGTGGCCTCCTTTGAGGCTTCCAAGGTGCAGGGCATGCCCGGGGTCAAGCGCGTCATGCAAGTGGGCAGCAGCGCCGTTGCGGTGGTGGCCGATACCTGGTGGCAGGCCAAGACCGCACTGGATGCCCTGCCGGTGGTTTGGGACCAGGGGCCCCATGCCAAGGTCAGCAGTCAGACCATCGCACAAAGCCTACAGGCTGGACTCACCGCATCCGAAGCCTTCGTGGGCCATGCCGTGGGCGACGCCCGTGCGGCGATCAATGGCGCGGCGCGCAAGATCGAAGCGGTCTACGGCTATCCCTATCAGAACCATGCCTGCATGGAGCCCATGAATGCCACCGCGCGCTGGACGCCCGAGCGTTGCGAGGTCTGGACACCCACCCAGAATGGCGAGGCCTCGCTTGCGGCCACAGCGGCCGCCTCCGGACTTCCGATTGCGCAGTGCGAGGTCTACAAGATCCATCTTGGAGGCGGCTTCGGACGTCGAGGCTTTCAGGACTGGATCCCTCAGGTCGTCACGATCGCCAAGGCCATGCCCGGCACGCCGGTCAAGCTGCTCTGGTCGCGTGAAGAAGACATGCTGCATGGCAAGTATCACCCGGTCACTCAGGCCCGCATGAGTGCGGGGCTCGATGCCCAGGGCAATCCGGTCGGACTGCATCTGCGCATCTCAGGCCAGTCCATTCTGGCCTCGGTGGCGCCGCAAAATCTGCGCGACGGTGCTGACATGGTCGCTTTCCAGGGCCTGACCGCTTCTGGCGACGGTGCCATCGGTTACAGCTTTCCCCATTTGCTCGTCGACCATGCCATGCGAAATCCGCATGTGCCGCCAGGCTTCTGGCGAGGCGTCAATCACAATCAGAACGCCATCTATCTCGAGTGTTTTCTTGATGAACTGGCGCATGCGGCTGGTGTCGATCCGCTTGAATACCGGCGCCGGCTGATGGGCAAGCATCCCAAGCATTTGGCCGTGCTCGAGGCCGCCGCCAGTCGCGCCGGCTGGGGCAAACCGGCAGCGCCAGGCATCCATCGAGGTCTGGCTCAGCACATGGGATTTGGCAGCTACACGGCCGCAGTCGCGGAAGTCTCGGTCAGTCAGGACGGCAAACTCAAGGTGCATCGCATCGTTGCAGCGACTGACCCCGGGCATGCGGTCAACCCGCAACAGATCGAGGCTCAGGTCGAGGGCTCCTTCGCATACGGTCTATCCGCGGCTTTGTTCGGACAATGCACGGTCAAGGACGGGCGCATTGAGCAAGAAAACTTCAACACCTATGAGGTGGTCCGCATGGCCGACATGCCCAAGGTCGAGACCATCGTGATGCCCTCGGGCGGGTTCTGGGGCGGGGTGGGCGAGCCCACCATCGCAGTAGCAGCGCCCGCGGTGCTCAATGCCGTGTTTGCCGCCACCGGCAAGCGGATTCGGCAGCTGCCCCTGGCTCAGGCTGATCTGCGTCGGACCTGAACCCGGGGCGCAGGTCCAGGCATGCAGGTGCCTTCAGTGCGACATGGGGTCCCAAGGTTCAGACATCATCGGCGTCTGATCCTTCTGCTGGGATCACTGATGGCCTGTCTGCAGCTGGCCGTGCTTCCGGGGCTGGCAGCGCAGGTCATCACGCCCTTGCCCGGGAGTCTGACCGGAAGGGCTGGCGATCCAGACCGGGGGCGAGCCATCGTCGCATCGCGCCAGGAAGGTCTGTGCCTGCTCTGCCACTCCGGGCCCTTCGAGCCCAAGGCCCATCAGGGTACGCTGGCAGGCCCGCTGCAGGGCGCGGGTCTGCGCTGGAGCGAAGCCGAACTGCGCCAGCGGCTGGTCAATCCCAGAGTCTCGAATCCCGAGAGCCTGATGCCAGCCTTTCATGACACCGGAAATCAACATCAGGTCGCCCGAGCCCACGCAGGAAAACCGATCCTGAGTGCCTCGCAGATTGAGGATGTCGTGGCTTATCTACTGACCCTGCGGGAGGCCCCCTGATGTCGCGTCGACGCTGGATGCTCCAGACTGCTCCCTTGCTGGTGCTTGGCCCGCTCGCCCACCGGTCCGTCCTGGCGCAACCGGATGTCGCAGCAATGCGGCTGAGCACTGCACTGCAGGCGTTCACTGCGGGCCGTCCCATCACGGCAGCACAGGATCGACTGAGTATCGAGATTGATGCCCTGGTCGAGAACGGCAATTCGGTGCCGGTGCGGATCCGGGCGGTGAGCCCAATGACCCCTGAAGATCATGTGCAGCGCATGCTGCTGCTTGCGCCCCGCAATCCTCAGCCTCAAGTGGCGTTGTTTCATCTTGGCCCCTACAGTGGCCGGGCCGAGGTGGCCACCCGGTTCCGCATGGCGGAATCGCAAACCCTGATCGCGCTCGCTGCCCACAGCGATGGCCGTATATTTAGGGCTCAGGCCGAGGTGATCGTCACGCTCGCCGCCTGCCTTGAAAACTGAGCCCAGGTCATGAACCGCGCCGTGGTCCGTCTGCCCGAGACTTTCAAACTCGGAGAGGTCATTGAGGTGACGGCCATGGCCTCGCACCCGATGGAAACCGGCTATCGCACCGGCGATGATGGCCGCATCGTGCCGCGCCACATCCTGAGCGAACTGCGCTGCGATTTTGATGGCCAGCTGGTGTTCCGCATGGAGCTTTCTCCCGCCATCACCGCCAATCCCTGGGTGGCATTTCCCTTGCGTGTCGATCGCGCGGGGCTGCTCAGTCTGACCTGGACCGACGACCGGGGACAGGCCTTCCGAGAGCAGATCCCCCTTCAGCCCAGGTGATGCAGGCTTCGATTCAATCGCAAGGGCTGATACAGATGCTCCTGAGCGTACTGGTGCTGGTGCTGGGCGCCTCACCCGCTTGGGCCAACGATCCTGTGAACTGGCATCGGCCGGATCCACTACGCTCGGGCTTTGACACCATGGGCCCCTCCACCCAGGCCATGCAACGCAGGGATTCGGACAATCCAGCCTGGTTTGCCATCGAAGAGGGCGCAGGTCTGTTCCGAGCCAGCGATGGCCGCGCTCAGCGCTCCTGCGCCTCCTGTCATGCGGAACCCGCAACCCGCTTCCGAAGCACCGCCGCCCTCTATCCCCGGTTTGATGCCGCGCAGGGCAAGGTCATGGATCTGTCAGGGCGGATCGAGGCCTGTCGCGTGCAGCATCAGCAGGCCGATCCCTGGCCACGTGAAGATGTCCGTCGTCTTGCGCTTCATGCCTATATCGCTCTGCAATCGCGCGGCCAGCCGCTCCAGCCTGATCCTGATCCCCGCCTGCAGGAGGCTCGCACTCGCGGGCATGCCCGCTTCAACCAACGGATCGGTCAGTTGTCGCTCTCCTGCGCCGACTGTCATGACCGACATTGGGGGCAGCGGTTGGGGGGAAGCCCCATTCCGCAAGGGCATCCCAATGCTTATCCACTGTGGCGTCTGCAGTGGCAGGCCATCGGTTCGCTGCAACGGCGCATGCGAGCCTGTCTGATCGGCGTTCGAGCCGAACCCTGGCCCGCCGATGATCCGGCCTGGCTTGAGCTTGAGCTTTTTTTGCAGTGGCGCGCAGCAGGCCTGCCACTTGAAACACCTGGAGTGCGACCATGAGCCTCGAACAACCTGCGCCCGCCATGGTCGAGGCAACGCAACAGGCAGACGGGGCCCCTGCACCACAGACCGATGAGGCCTTCATGCGACTGGCCCTCGAGGCCGCTCAGCGCGGCGCTCACCAGGGAGAGGTGCCGGTCGGGGCCGTGCTTGTTCACGAGGGCAGGGTGATTGCGGTTGCGCACAACCGGCCCGTGGGCGACCACGATCCAAGTGCCCATGCCGAGATCCTTGCCATGCGTGAGGCAGCACGCCTGCTGGGCAACTACCGGCTGGTCGGCTGCGATCTGTACGTCACGCTCGAGCCCTGCGCCATGTGTGCAGGCGCCATGCAGCATGCCCGCATCCGGCGGGTGGTTTGGGGTGCAGCCGACCCCAAGACGGGGGCCTGTGGCAGCGTGATCAATCTCTTCGAGGAACCGCGACTAAACCACCATACCGCGGCGCGCGGGGGGGTGCTTGCGCAGGATAGTGCTGCATTGCTCAGGGCTTTTTTTGCAGCCAGACGCCAAAAGGGCCCCGATCCGAAGAAGGACGAGGGCCCTTTGCAAATGGTGCCGAAATAACGGTTTTGCGGCTTACTGCACCTTGGCTTTGGCACGCAGTTCTTTTTGCAGATCCTGAATGCGGCGACGCTCAAGTTCCTGCTGGATCTGGGGCTTGACCTGCTCCAGGGGCGGGGGCTGAACATCCCGCACGTCGTCGAGCCGGATCACGTGCCAGCCAAAATCCGTCTTGACCGGAGCATCGGTCAGGGCGCCCTTGGTCAATTTGCGGATTGCTTCAGCAAACGGCGGCACGTAGTTGTCGGCGCTGGCCCAATCAAGATCGCCGCCCCGCTGAGCCGAACCGGGATCCTTTGACTTTTTGGCCAGTTCTTCAAATTTGGCACCCTTGCCGAGTTGCTCGATGATGGATTTCGCTTCGGCTTCCGACTCGACCAGGATGTGTCGGGCGCGGTATTCCTGGCCACCACCGCCGGTCTTGGCCAGTTTGTCGTATTCAGCCTTGATCTCTTCGTCAGTGACGGGCCGAGTCTTCAGGAAGTCGCGGATCAGGGCGCGAATCAAGATGTCCTGACGTGCAGCATCGAGGGCACGCGAGATCTCGGGATTCCGGGTCAGGCCCTTCTTGACGGCCTCCTGGGTGAACAGCTCACGCGCAATCAGTTCTTCACGGATAGCGTTACGCAGCTCGGGAGTATCAGGACGACCCTGCTGGGCCATGGCAGCGACGAACTCATTCACCCGCGCCGATGGAATGGCTGTGCCATTGACGATGGCAGCGTTCTGGGCTGCGGCACTGCCGAATACAAACAGGCCGAGTGCCAGAGCCGCCGGGCGGGCGTAGGAGGTGAGCTTGGGAGTCATGAGCGCTTCCGCGAGAGAGCCTCAGCCTCTTGGGGCGTGAGGGCATGAATGACGAGTGCATGAACCCGATGGGGCATCCACGGACGCACAGGATCATACACAAGTCGATGTCTCGCGATGCGGCTCAGGCCCTCAAAGGTCGAGCTGACCACACGGACGGTGTAATGCCCCGCACCACCGGCAGATCCGGCATGTCCGGCGTGAAGGTGACTGTCGTCTTGCACCTCGATCGGCGCTTCGGAAAAGGCGGTCTGAAGACACTGGCGAAGCGCCTCAGTTGAGGGTCTTCCGCCTTCGGAGTTGGGGGGCAGCGCAGAGTGAATCTCAGACATTCGAACCGTCCTTTGTCCCTTTGCCCAAAGAGGCCCCAGAGCCACCTGTTGCATCGTCACGCTTTGTCGTGTCAGTCGCGTCTTTCATGTGACGGCTCAGCCACAGGCCCTGAATAATGATGAAGACGATGGTCAGCCCGAGACTGCCGAAGAGCTTGAAATTGACCCAGACATCAAGGCTGAAGCTGTAGGCCACCACCAGATTGAGGATGCCCATCACGATGAAAAAGCCCATCCACAGCAGGGTGAGCTGCTTCCAGACTGCGTCGGGCAGACTGAGCTGAGAGCCCATCAGCGCCTTCATGGGCTGGCGGCCGGTCAGCACAGGGGTGAGCCAAAGGGCCAGCACAAACACCGCATACAACACGGTCGGCTTCCACTTGATGAAGGTTTCGTCCCTGAAGAACAGGGTCATGCCACCAAACACCACGATCACGATCAGCCCAAGCCAGTGGGTGGTTTCGATTTTCTTGGCACGCAGCTTCAGCCACAAGATCTGGCCGATGGTGGCCAGGATGGCGATTCCAGTCGCCCAATAAATGTCTCCGAGCTTGAAGGCCACGAAGAACAGCACGATCGGAAAGAGGTCGAAGAGCAGTTTCATGCCCTGAATTGTATGCGGGGAGGGTGCCTTTCAGCGCTTGCCTTGACGCGGGCAGGGGCTCCCGGTCAGCATCTCGGGTTTCGCATTGCATTCATGGAGAGAGTCATGCAAGGCCTGATGATGGATATGCCCCTGCTGGTGTCCAACCTGCTACAGCACGCCAGAAGGCATTACCCACGCGTCGAAATCGTGTCACGCCGCGTTGAAGGCGATATCCATCGCTACACCTGGGCTGACTGCGCGCAGCGCTCGGCCCGCATGGCCAATGCGCTCAGCACCGCAGGCGTTCAGCTGGGCGATCGCGTGGGCACCCTGGCCTGGAATGGCTACCGCCACATGGAGATCTACTACGCCGTGGGCGGCATGGGTGCGGTCATCCACACCATCAATCCGCGACTGCATCCTGATCAAATCGCCTGGATCGTCAACCATGCCGAAGACCGCTACCTGGCCTTTGACATGACCTTCCTGCCCATTATTCAGGCCATTGCGTCGCGCTGCCCCCAGGTCAAGGGCTGGATCGCCATGTGCGATGAAGACCGTCTGCCCGCCGACAGCGGCATCCCGAATCTCATCTGCTACGAAACTTTTCTTGCCAGCGGGTCGGATCGCTTTGACTGGCCTCAGATTGATGAGCGCTCCGCTGTGGCCTTGTGCTACACCTCGGGCACCACGGGCAATCCCAAGGGTGCCCTTTACAGCCACCGATCGACCGTGTTGCATGCCTATGCAGCCGCACTGCCCGATGCCATGGGCTGCAGCACCCGGGACTCCATCCTGCCGGTGGTGCCCATGTTCCATGTCAATGCCTGGGGTCTGCCTTATGTCTGCGCGCTGGTCGGCGCAAAGATGGTGTTTCCGGGGCCTGCGCTCGATGGCAAGTCGCTTTACGAACTCTTCGAGTCCGAGAAGGTCACCTACTCGGCAGGGGTGCCGACGGTCTGGCAGGGCCTGCTGCAGTATGTCGAGAGCCAGAACCTGAAGTTTTCCACCTTCAAGCGCACGGTGATCGGGGGTTCGGCCTGTCCGCCCGCCATGATCAAGACCTTCCGTGAGCAATATGGCGTGGAGGTGATCCATGCCTGGGGCATGACCGAGATGTCTCCCCTGGGCACCCTCTCACGTCTGATGAGCCAGCATGTTGATCTTCCTGAAGAAGACCAGATGAAGGTCTATGCCAAGCAGGGCAAGGCCATCTTTGGCGTCGACATGAGGATCACCGGCGACGATGGCCAGGAGCTGCCCTGGGACGGCAAGACCTTTGGCGATCTGCTGGTGCGCGGCCCCTGGGTGGTCAAGAGCTACTTCAAAGGCGAGGGCGGCGATCCGCTGCTTGCCGATGCCCAGGGTCTGAGCTGGTTTCCGACAGGCGACGTCGCCACCATCGACAATGACGGCTACATGCAGATCACTGACCGCAGCAAGGACGTGATCAAGTCGGGCGGTGAGTGGATCAGCACCATTGACCTTGAAAACCTGGCTATGGCCCATCCCGCCGTGGCCCAGGCAGCCGTCATCGGCGTAGCCCATCCGAAGTGGGATGAGCGCCCCTTGCTGGTCGTTGTGAAAAAGCCGGGTGCCGAACTGACCCGCGAAGCACTCATTGCCTTTTACGAGGGCAAGATCGCCAAATGGTGGACGCCGGATGATGTGCAGTTCGTCGAGAGCATTCCGCTGGGCGCCACCGGCAAGATGCTCAAGACCAGACTGCGCGAGCAGTTCAAGGACTACCGCCTGCCGACGGCCTGATTACGACTGCTTCGGGGCCTCCCGGGCGCTGGGGGGCTTCGGTTATAGTCGTTTGCTTATTTGAAACCGACTTTTGCCGCCGCAGCAGACGGCAAGCCCCCAGGGAGATCCCATGAGCCAGGCTCACTACCGCACCGACGGCGCGATTGCCGTCATCACCATGGACAACCCGCCGGTCAACGGACTCGGTTTCGAGCTTCGGAGCGGCATTCGCGACAGCATCGCCCGGGCCATGGCCGACGCGGCCATCCAGGCCGTGGTGCTAACCGGCAGCGCACGCGCCTTTTCGGGCGGCGCCGATATTCGCGAATTCAATACCCCCAAGGCCGATGCCTCCCCGCACCTGCTTGAGGTCATCGATGTCATCGAAAATGCTGCCAAGCCCGTGGTGGCTGCCATTGCGGGCCTGGCCCTGGGCGGTGGCAACGAGCTGGCCCTGGGCTGCCACTACCGTGTCGGCGCGCCCGGCACGCAGATCGGTCTGCCCGAAGTCAATCTCGGACTCTTGCCTGGCGCCGGTGGCACCCAGCGTCTCCCACGCCTGATCGGTGCGGCCAAGGCGCTCGACATGATCGTGAGCGGTGCGCCTATCCGCGCTGAAGAAGCTGCCAAGCTCGGTTATTTCGATCGCATCATCGACACTGATCTGGTGACCGGCGCGGTGGCATTCGCCCGCGAGGTGGTTGCAGCCGGCGCAGCCAGGCCCCGAGTGCGCGACCGCGCCATCGACCCCGCATCGGTGCCCGGCGGCCCCGAGGCCTTCTT
>JBEELY010000157.1:0-2651 GCA_041167925.1 Pseudomonadota bacterium
GTGCGCGTGCAGCATGAGGATTTCGATCTCAGTGCCGAGGTGGCTGCCTTGCGGGCTGCTCGTCCGCAGGTGGGCGCAGTGGCCTGCTTTGTGGGCACCGTGCGGGATATCAATCAGGGCACGGGGGTCTCCACCCTCACGCTGGAGCACTATCCCGGCATGACCGAAAAGGCGCTCGAGGCCATCGTAAAGGCAGCACAAGAACGATGGACGCTTGATGACGTCCTGGTCATCCATCGCATCGGGGCGCTCGCGCCCCTGGATCAGATCGTGCTGGTGGCAGTCACTTCGGCCCATCGGGGCGAAGCCATGGCGGCCTGTGAATTCGTGATCGACTGGCTCAAGACCGATGCGCCCTTCTGGAAAAAGGAAGTCACGCCGCAGGGCGAGCGCTGGGTCGATGCTCGTGAGTCGGACGAGGCGGCTGCCGCGCGCTGGGGCGGTCGTTGAGCACAGCCGGCGTGATGGCTGCGATTGCGCTGGGTGCGGTGCTCGGGGCATGGTCGCGCTGGGCACTGTCGCTCTGGCTCAACCGACCGGCTGCACTGATCCCCATGGGCACCCTGCTGGCCAATCTGGTGGGCGGGTTTGTCATCGGCGCGCTGCTGGCCCTGATCGAGCGCCGTCCGGAGTGGGGCAGTCTGAGGCCGTTTCTGATCACCGGCTTTCTGGGCGCCCTGACCACGTTTTCGAGCTTTTCAGCTGAGTCGCTGGCCCTGGTGCAGCGGGGCGCCTGGAGCGCCGCTCTGATTCATACCCTGGCCCACACCCTGGGCGCGCTTGCGGCCACCGCGATTGGCTGGCGGCTGATGCGAGGCTGATACTGGGCTGATGGTCTCAAGGTGTCAAACCTATTATGATAGGTCTGACAGAACGAGGAGACCTCATGAGCCAAGCCAGCCCGGCCTTCAAAGGCCGCATCGGACGCACCATTGCCGACTCAAAGCCGCATTGGCAGGAGTTTCCAAAGCCCCGCGAGGGCGCGCCCAATGTGGTGGTCATCCTCTTTGATGACACAGGCTTTTCGCATCTAGGCTGCTATGGCTCGACCATCGAAACACCCAATATCGATGCGCTCGCGGCGGGTGGGCTGCGCTATACCAATTTTCACACCACGGCCCTGTGCTCGCCCACCCGTGCTGCCCTGCTCACCGGGCGTAACCACCATTCGGTGGGCATGCGAGGCCTGGCCAACTGGAATACCGGCTTCCCGAATTGCACAGGCGGCGTGAGCAAAAGTGCGGCCACGCTGGCCGAAATGCTTCGTCCTCAGGGTTACTCCACCTTTGCCGTGGGCAAGTGGCATCTCACGCCCATGGAGGAGACTTCGGCCGCAGGCCCATTCGATCAATGGCCGCTTGCCCGCGGCTTTGACCGCTATTACGGATTTCTGCAGGGCGAGACCGACCAGTACGCGCCTGAACTCTATTGCGACAATCGGCCGATCGATCCGCCGCGCAAGCCCGAGGAGGGCTATCACCTGACCGAAGACCTGATTGATCAGGCCATCGGCATGCTGCGCAGCCAGAAGTCAGCCATCCCTGAAAAACCTTTTTTCCTGTATCTGGCTTTTGGTGCGACGCATGCGCCGCATCAGTCGCCCCGGCAGTACATCGATCACTACAAGGGCCGCTTCGACGCGGGCTGGGATGCCGTGCGCGAGCAGTGGTTTTCGCGCCAGAAGGCGATGGGCGTCATCCCGGCCGAGACCGAACTTGCGCCACGCAATCCGGGCGTCAAGCCCTGGCTCGAGCTGAGCGAAGACGAGCGTCGCGTGGCGCTGCGGCTACAAGAAGCCTTTGCTGGTTTTTTGCATCACACCGATGAGCAGATCGGCCGGCTGGTGCGCTTTTTAGGCGAGATTGATCAGCTCGACAACACGCTGATCATGCTCATGTCCGACAACGGTGCAAGCCAGGAGGGCGGGCCGATCGGCGTGATCGATACCTTCAAGTATTTCAACGGTATTCCTGAAACCCTTGACGAAACCTTGGGCCGCATCGATGACATCGGCGGACCCTTTTCGAATACCAACTATCCCTGGGGCTGGGCGCAGGTGGGCAATACCCCGGGCAAGCGCTACAAGCAGAACACCCACGGGGGTGGCATCCGCGATCCGCTGATCGTGCACTGGCCGCAGGGCGTCAAGGACAAGGGCGGTATCCGGCGGCAGTTTCATCACGTGACCGACATCACGCCCACCGTGCTCGAGATCACGGAGATCCAGCCGCCCGACAGCGTGAACGGCGTGGCGCAGATGCCCGTGCATGGCCTGTCGCTGGCCTATACCTTCGATCCGGCCCACCGCGATGAGCCTTCACGCAAGCCCTCGCAGTATTTCGAGATGTACGGCCATCGCGCGATCTGGTCGGGCGGCTGGAAGGCGGTCTGCTTTCACAAGGAAGGTCAGCCCTTCGAGTCCGACCGCTGGGAGCTGTACCACGTCGATCAGGACTTCTCCGAGTGCAAGGATCTGGCCGAAAGCCATCCGGACAAGCTGCGCGAGATGGTGGATCTGTGGTGGATCGAGGCAGGTCGCTATGGCGTGCTACCGCTGGATGACCGCAAGGCGCAGCTGTGGTCGCCCACGCCCCGCAGTGGTACTCCCCGCAACCGCGAACGCTATGTGATGTATCCGCCGGTGGCGCACA
>JBEELY010000204.1:0-3648 GCA_041167925.1 Pseudomonadota bacterium
ATACGAACCCTGCGACGATGCCTGTGAAGCCTTTAACGCGCCAGCCCGCGTCCGGTTTACGCAACATTCGGATCGGAATGGAGTACCCTTGCGCACCCTTTGGCCATGAATCCAGCCCAACCGCCCCGCCAAGACCTCCCTGCCGACCTGCCACAGGCTTGGCATGGGTCTGTGGGCGTCGCCTTGGAACCTGGCGAACAGATTCTGGCTTGTCTGGTCACCGACCTCGATGAGCATCTGCGGTTTGCACGCGGTGTCGTGCTCGCGACGGATCGTCGCCTGCTGAGCAGTCCTTCGACAGACAGCCCCTGGACCAGCTGGCCGCATGCTGCGGGCCTGATGTTGCGCAAGCGTGACCACGCCGGAGTGGGCACCCTCGAACTGATCGATGCACACCGCAGGCATGCCGCATGGCGCTACACCCTTGAATTCGATGCCGATGCGCAGCGGCTGATCGATGCCCTGGAGCATGCCCGGCTGACCCCACGCGAGGCGTCCGAGCCGTTTGTGGCGCACTGTCCGCGCTGTCAGGCCGTGTTGCCCACGCCGGGGGTCGAGTGCCCCGCCTGCGCGGCGGCACCCGATGCGCCGCCCTCGACCTGGGTGCTGCTCAGACTCTGGCGCTTTGCCAAGCCCTACAAGGGCCAACTGGTGCTCGGTTTTCTGTTGACCGTTGCCGCCACCGCTGCGCAACTGGTGCCGCCTTATCTCACCATGCCCCTGATGGACGAGATTCTCATCCCGTTTCAGCAAGGGGTGCCCATCGATCCCGAGACGGTTGGCATGTACCTGGGCGGGCTGCTCGCGGCGGCCTTGCTGGCCTGGGTGCTGGGCTGGGCGCGAACTTATATTCTGGCGCTGGTCAGCGAGCGCATCGGTGCTGATCTGCGCACGCAAACCTACGACCATCTGTTACACCTGTCCCTGCAGTATTTCGGGGGCAAGCGCACTGGCGACCTCATGGCTCGCATCGGGTCCGAGACCGACCGGATCTGTCTTTTCCTGTCCCTGCACCTGCTCGACTTTGCGACCGACCTGCTGATGATCATCATGACGGCGGTCATCCTGGCCTCGATCGATCCCTGGCTGGCGTTGGTCACACTCCTGCCTCTGCCTTTTATCGCCTGGCTGATTCATGTGGTGCGCGATCGCCTGCGCACCGGTTTCGAAAAGGTCGACAGGATCTGGGCTGAAGTCACCAGCGTGCTTGCCGACACCATTCCGGGCATTCGAGTGGTCAAGGCCTTTGCGCAGGAGGGGCGTGAAACCGAGCGGTTCCGTGAGGCCAACCGCCTCAATCTCGCCGTCAACGATCGGGTGAACAAGGTCTGGTCCCTGTTTACGCCGACCGTCACGCTGCTTACCGAGATTGGCCTGCTGGTGGTCTGGGCCTTCGGCATCTGGCAGATCTCGCGCAATCAGATCACCGTGGGCGTGCTGACCGCCTTTCTGGCCTACATTAGCCGGTTCTACATCCGGCTCGACTCGATGAGCCGGATCGTGTCGGTGACGCAAAAGGCTGCTGCGGGAGCCAAGCGGATCTTCGACATCCTGGACCATGTTTCGAGTGTGCCGGAGCCGGTCACGCCGGTGCCTTTGCCGCGCACGACTGGTCGGATCGACATCACGGGCGCCGGCTTTCGCTACGGCAATCGCACCATCCTGCAGGACGTGAACCTGGCGATTGCACCGGGCGAGATGATTGGCCTGGTGGGCCATAGTGGATCGGGCAAGAGCACCTTGGTGAACCTGATCTGTCGTTTCTACGACGTGTCGGACGGAGCCATTCGTATTGACGGGGTGGATGTGCGTTCGGTGCCGATTGGTCAGTTTCGCAGCCATATCGGACTGGTGCTGCAGGAGCCGTTTCTGTTTTTCGGCACCATTGCCGAGAACATTGCCTATGGCAAACCTGACGCGACCCGTGAGGAGATCGTGGCGGCAGCACGCGCAGCCCATGCACACGAATTTATTTTGCGCCTGCCGCATGGCTATGACTCCCTGGTGGGCGAGCGCGGGCAGGCGCTTTCGGGTGGAGAGCGTCAGCGCATCTCGATTGCCCGGGCGCTTCTGATTGATCCACGGATTCTGATTCTTGACGAGGCCACTTCGGCGGTCGATACCGAAACCGAAAAGGAAATCCAGAAGGCCTTGGACAATCTGGTCCAGGGCCGAACCACCATCGCCATTGCCCATCGCCTGAGCACCCTGCGCAAGGCGGATCGCCTGGTGGTGCTGGATCGGGGGGAGGTGGTCGAGGTGGGAGACCACGACACCCTGATGGCCAGTGAGGGTGCCTACTATCGATTGTGGCAGGCGCAGGCCCGTCGCGATGATGAGTCGCCCGAGCCCAAGGTCTGGCCCACGGAGGTGGTCAATGTCACAGGCCAGTGAGATCAGACTCTTCGAGGACGATTTCGGCCGGCTCGTTTTCGAGGCTGCGGATGGCACACGCCACGAGGCCGTGGTGCCGGTACGGGCTTTTCCGATGGCGGCGCCCCGGGAGGGCATCTCGCTCATGGGTGCCGATGGTCACGAGCTCGCCTGGATCGGCCGCTTGGACGAACTCGAGCCCGCACACGTGCGTCACCTGGTCGAATCCCATCTTGAGACCAGGGAGTTTGTTCCCGAGATTCTGGCCATCCGGGATGTATCGAGCTTCGCAACACCCAGCATCTGGGCGGTGCGCACCGATCGCGGTGACGCCGAACTCGTTCTCAAGGGCGAAGAAGACATCCGTCGCCTGTCGCGCACGGCCCTGCTGGTCGCTGACCGCCATGGCGTGCACTACCTAATCCGGGACCTCTCCACGCTCGATCGTCACAGCCGGCGACTGCTCGACCGCTTTCTCTGACGGATTTTCGCGTAGGATGGCGGATTTTGGCGAATTCCTTCGCCCTGGAGCACGCTCCATCCATGAGCGATACACCCCTGCCGCCGGTGAGTGAATCAGATCCGGCAGCCCTGACGGCTGCAAGCGCCGCTGTCACCCCCGAGTCTGAAGCGCCCGTCGAGCGCCAGATCCTGTTCACCGATTTTGGATTGTCGGAATCGATTGTCAGGGCTGTGACCGAGCTCGGTTACCGCGAACCCACGCCGATCCAGGCGCAGGCCATTCCTGTCGTCATGACCGGCAAAGACGTCATGGGGGCCGCCCAGACCGGCACCGGCAAGACGGCTGGATTCGCCCTGCCCATCATCCATCGTCTGCTGCCGCTGGCCAGCACCAGCACGTCGCCCGCGCGACATCCGGTGCGGGCGCTCATGCTGGCACCCACGCGCGAACTGGCCGACCAGATCTACCAGAATGTTTGCCAATACGCGCGGCACACACCGCTGCGATCGGCCGTGGTTTTTGGCGGCGTCGACATGAAACCCCAGACCCTGGCGCTGCGTCAGGGTTGCGAGCTGCTGGTGGCGACGCCGGGCCGTCTGCTTGACCACGTGGAGCAAAAGACCGTCAACCTTGGTCAGGTGCAGATCCTGGTGCTCGATGAGGCCGATCGCATGCTCGACATGGGTTTTCTGCCCGACATCCAGCGCATCATCAATCTGCTGGGCAAAGATCGTCAGAACCTCATGTTCTCGGCCACCTTCTCGCCCGAAATCCGCAAGCTGGCCGAATCGTTCCTGAATTCGCCGCAGCTG
>JBEELY010000307.1:0-3360 GCA_041167925.1 Pseudomonadota bacterium
CTTGTTGCGGGTGATGCCGCAAAGCTGCGCGATGAGTCTGAGCTTCGGTTCGATCAAGGTGAGGCTGCTGAAGTGCTCGTCTTCGATCTGCCGGGCTGAGACCGGCCCGTACGCCGCCCGCAACCCAAGCTCAACCCCAACGATTGGAACCCAGCATGCCTGTGCTCGTCATCGCCTACCACTCTGGATACGGCCATACCCGTCGGCTGGTGGATGCCGCGCTTGAGGGGGCGTCCGGTCAAACAGGCACACAAGCCTTTGCGCTCGATGTCACCCAGCTCGATGAATCCGCCTGGGCCCGGCTCGACCAGGCCGACGCGATCGTGCTGGCCTGTCCGACCTACATGGCAGGCCCTTCAGCCGCCTTCAAGCAATTTGCCGATCAGTCCTCTAGTGTCTGGATCCGGCAGGGTTGGAAGGACAAGCTCGCCGGGGGCATGACCTGCTCGCTCAACATGAGCGGCGACAAGCTGGTCACCCTGAACTGGATGGTGAATTTCGCGATGCAGCACGGCATGATCTGGGTCGGAACAGGCCTGATGCCGCCCGCCCAGCCCGGTCATCCGGATGAACTTAATCGGCTGGGGTCTTCCACCGGGGTGATGGCCCAGGCGGACAACCTGCCGCCCGAGCAGGCGCCACCGCCAGGCGATCTTGATACCGCCCGCGAATTCGGCGCCCGCATGGCCCGTCTGCTGCAGCGACTGCGCTGAGAATCGCAAGGCCGGGCGCATGCCCGGGCTTGGGCAAGACCAAGCTCATGCCCGGGCGTTGCAAGCTCATGCCATGGCCGCAGCCTGCCGGGCTCTTCTTTCCCCTCGATCAATCAGGGTTTTGAGCGACAATCAGCGCATGTCAGCCTTTTCTTCCGAGACGGTGCTCGAGGTCCATCACTGGAACGAGACCCTCTTCAGCTTCAAGACCACACGCGACCCGGCGCTGCGCTTTCGCAATGGCCATTTCGTCATGATCGGCCTCAATGTCGAGGGCAAGCCGCTGGTGCGTGCCTACAGCATTGCCAGTGCCAACTACGAGGAACAGCTTGAGTTTCTCAGCATCAAGGTGCCGGATGGTCCGCTCACCTCGCGTCTGCAGCACCTCAAGCCTGGCGATGCCCTGCTGGTCGGACGCAAACCCACCGGAACACTGGTCATCGACGACCTCAAGCCGGCGCGCAACCTCTATCTGTTCGGCAGTGGCACGGGCCTGGCGCCCTTCATGTCCATCATCCGTGATCCCGACACCTACGAGCGATTCGAGAAGGTGGTGATGGTGCATGGTGTGCGCATCGTGAGCGAGCTGGCCTATTCAGACCTGATTGAGCGCCACTTGCCCGAGCATGAGTTTCTGGGCGAGATGTTGCGCGGCAAGCTGCTCTACTACCCCACGGTCACGCGGGAATCTTTTCGGCATCAGGGGCGCATCACCGACCTCATCGCATCGGATCGCATCAGTGCAGATCTCGGCCTGCCCCCGCTTTCGCCCGAACACGACCGCGCCATGATCTGTGGCAGCCCGGCCATGCTCAATGACACCCGCACCCTGCTCGATGCACGCGGTTTTGTCATCTCGCCCTCGCTGGGCGTGCCCGGCGACTATGTGATCGAACGCGCCTTCGTCGAAAAATAGGCATTGAAGGCCAGCGCACCGAGCACCAGTGCGCCCCCCTGTAGGGTGGATGCCGAAGGCCGCTCGCCCACACCGATCCAGGCAAAAAGAGGGCCGAGTACCACCTCGAGCAGGCAGAGCAGGGCGATTTCCTGAGGGGCCAGATGTTTGGCCACACCCACCAGTAGCAGGCAGGGCAGTGCCAGCTGGAAAGCGCCCAGTGCGGCGATGATGGCCAGATCCTGCGCGCTCGTGCCAATCGGCCAGGCCATGGGCAAAGTCACGACGGCGCAGATCAGGGCGCCCATCATGACGGCGGGCCCGAGATCCATGCGTGGGCCCGATTTCTTGAGCACCACGAGGTTGATGGCCGAGGCAAGGGGCACCGCCGCGGCGATGGCCATCCCGAGCAGACCATCTCCTGACAGGCCCTCCCGGGTCATCCAAACCATGCCGATCCCGGCCACCCCGATGGCAGTCCAGGTGCGCAGGCCAATGTGCTCGCGCAACACGGCGCGCCCGAGTAGGGCGGCCAGCAGAGGCGAGGCGGCCATGACTACGAGCACGTTGGCCACCGAGGTGTGGGTGAGGGCGAGCATGAAGCAGGTGAACATGACCGCCCACATGCAGGCCGAGATCCAGCCGGCCCATCCGGCCGAGCGCACCGGCTCTAGCCAGCGCCTTCCCCGCTGGGCGATCAGTACGGCTGCAATGCAGATCATGCAGGACAGGGCCCGCCAGAAGGCGATTTCGAATCCCTCGGTCTGCTCCATGAAGCGCGTGGCCACCCCGGCCGTGCTCCAAAGCGCGGTGCACAAGACCAAAATCAGAATAGCCCGCCGGTGCTGCTGGCGCAGCAGATGCAGATCGACACGGGGAGGGGCCGCAGGGGTGTTCAAGGCATCCATCTTTCGGCAAGAGGCGGCCGATCATATCCGAAGGATCCGGACCCACCGGGCGGTAGAATCGCCCCATGCCCGCCCCCCGTTTTGTCCACCTCAGGATCAGGTCGGAATATTCGATCTCGGACTCGATCGTCCGGATTGATGATCTGGTCAAGGCTGCCGCGAAAGATCAGCAGGCGGCCCTGGCGCTGACCGACAGCGCCAATGTCTTTGGCTGGATCAAGTTCTATCGTGCTGCCCGCGCCAAGGGCGTCAAGCCCATCCTGGGCATCAGCGTGCGCATCACGCAGTTGCCTGAGCGTGATCGCCCGGCCGAGCTGCTGCTTCTGGTGCGCAGCCGCATCGGTTACCGTAATCTGTGCGAGTTGCTCTCGAGGGCCTGGCTCGAAAACGAGTGGCGCGGTCAGGCGGAAATGCGCGCCGAGTGGTTCGATGCCCTCAAGTGCGACGAACAGGGCGATCATGGGCTGATCGCCCTGTCTGGTGCGCAGCGCGGCGATGTGGGTCAGGCCCTGCTTGCTGGCAATGAAGACGCAGCCATCGAACTTGCGCGCAGGTGGTCGGCACGGTTTCCGGGGGCGTATTACCTTGAAGTTCAGCGCGCGGACACGCCGCAGTGCGAGCCCCATCTGCGCGCCGCAGTGGCTCTGGCGCTCAAGCTCGACCTTCCGGTGGTGGCCACGCATCCGGTGCAGTTCCTCAATCATGAGGAGTATCGGGCCCATGAGGCCCGGGTCTGCATCGCCGAGGGCGAGATTCTGGCCAACCCGCGCCGGGTGCGCCGGTTTACCGAGACCCAGCATTTTCTGTCGCAGCAGGACATGCTCGAGCGCTTTGCCGATCTGCC
>JBEELY010000313.1:0-5395 GCA_041167925.1 Pseudomonadota bacterium
GGTTGCGCGAGGCCGGCATCGATCCCCAGACCTGGCTGCGCGCACCGGTCTTCAATGACGCGATCGCCTCGGTCACGGGCCGCCTGCTTGATGCCGCCGATGAGCTCTATCGCCGCGCGGACGCAGGCATTGCTGCGCTGCCGCGTGACTGTCGCGTGGCGATCCGGGCCGCGCAGATTGTGTATGCCGAGATTGGCGAGCAAGTGCGTCGCCAGGGCCTCGATTCGATCGAACAGCGGGCCGTGGTCTCAGGCGCACGCAAGCTTGCGCTAGTGGCTCGCGCCACGCTGGTGTGGTTCAAGGCGCCCCCGAGCCAGTGTCCTGCACCGGGCCCCTTGCCGGCCGTGGCCTGGCTGGTCGATGCCGCAGCCAATGCCCGCCCCGGGTCTGGTGGGCGCGGCAACGCTAGCGGCCATGTGCCCGCGCGGTCCTTTGACGAAAAAATGCTCTGGGCCTCCGACCTCTGGGCCCGACTGGCCGAACAGGACCAGCGCCCGCGCTGATCGCATGGACATGCCTGCCCTCAAGATCGCGGAAGTCGTGATCGTCGTGGTGGCCTTGGTCGCCTTCTATGTCTGGCAGATGCGCTCGCTCAAGCGCGACCGGGCCGAGACGGCGCGCCAGATGGCGCAAGCCCAGGCCGAGCACGAGGCTTCACTACAGACGCAGATTGCACATGAGGCATCGCATCCCTCGCAAATAACCCTGCCGCCCCAGCATGCTGCGGCCCCGTCAAGCCCTGCTGCATCCGAGCGCGAGAGGTCGGCGTGAGCCCGACCGCACTCAAGGTCATTCACATCCTGTGCGCCTGCCTCTTTCTGGGCAATGTGATCGTGAGCGGCACCTGGGCGGCGTTGGCCGAGCGTACCCGCAACCACACCATCATCCGGTTCAGCAACCATCTGGTGCTGGTCACCGATGTGCTCTTCACCCTGGGCGGCGCGCTGGGCGTGATCATTACGGGTGCGCTCATGGCCCAGCCTCTGGGCGGCGAGACGGCCAATCCCTGGATCCGCTGGTCTTACATCCTGTTTGGTCTGTCGGGGCTGATCTGGCTTTTCGTGCTGGTGCCCATCCAGCTGCGCCAGCGTAGCCTGCTCGCCCGTACCGACCGTATCACGCCCGAATACCTGCGGCTGTCGCGCCTGTGGCAGATCAGCGGTGCGATCGCCACGGTGCTGCCCTTGCCCATCCTGTATTTCATGATTGCCAAGGTGCATTGAGCATGAAAGGGCTGCCGCTCTGTAGGGCGCGGCGCATCCACACTCGACCCCAGCGCGCATGACCGTCAAGCATCCTCTCGCAGGCCGGGTCATCGTGGTCACCGGTGCCGCCTCGGGCATCGGCCTGGCAGGGGCGACTGAACTCCATCGCTGCGGCGCGGTGCCAGTGCTCACCGACTGCGATGCCCAGCCGCTGGCCGAGCAGGCCCGCGCCATTGATCCGCAACTGCTGCATCTGCCTCTTGATGTGACCGATGCCTCGCAGTGCGAGCAGGTGATGCAGGCAGTACTTGCCCGCTACGGCCGGATTGACGGGGTGTGGGCCAATGCGGGCGTGGCCTCCTTCGGCCCGCTTGCCCATACCGACCCACACGCCTGGGCGCGCTGCGTGCAGGTCAATCTGCTGGGCAGCCTCAATACCGTGCATGCCGCGCTGCCTGCACTGATGGCCTCGCGCGGCCTGATCGCGGTGTCTGCCTCGGTGTCTTCGTTTGCCCATCCGCCGGCCATGTCCGCTTATGCCGCTTCCAAGGCGGGGCTTGAGGCGGCCTGCAATGCCTGGCGCATCGAGCTTGCAGCGCACGGGGTGGCGGTCTGTGTGATTCATGCCAGTTGGGTGCGCACCGCTCTGGTCGATGAAGGTGCGCTGCATCCTGGCTTCGTACGACTGCGCGACACGGCGCCTGGGCCGTTGCGTCGTATGCTCGAGCCCCAAGAAGCCGCCCGCCAGATGGTGCAGGGGCTGGCCCGCCGGCAGCGCCGCATCTTCGTGCCGGGCTGGCTGGCGGCACTGCACTGGCTGCGCGGCCTGCTGCATGAGCGCTGGGCTGAGCGCGAACTGCTGCGCGCCGCGCCAGAGATCGAAGCACACTACCTGGAGGGCCTGGCCCAGGCTGGGCGCCTGGCCTCGTCCTTCGGGCCGCGGGAACTCGAGCGCGCCCTGGCGAGAGAGAAGGGCAAGGAGAGCAAGCTGGCGGAGGGCGCGATGAGGCCCGCGTGCGACGACTGAACCTGCCCTCTCAGCCCTCCACGATCGGAATCCGCCGCACGTGGTTGCCTCCAGCCCTCGGAATGTGAATCCGCAGCACGCCCTGATCCATCAAGGCAGTAATGCCCTGAGGGTTGAGTTCACGACTGAGTGCAAAGCTGCGTCGGTAGCGACCTACTGGCAACTCGCTGGACGTGGCTTCGCGGGTGGCCGGCGGGAGCTCGCCTTCGATGACCAGCTGATCGGCCTCGGTCCGCAAGGCCATGCGCTGTGCCGGTACGCCAGGAATGTCAGCGATCACCACGATGCCGGTTTCGTCCTCAATGATGTCGACCGGCGGACGCAGCCATGGACCCACCACGCCGACACCTGCGCCGGGCCAGGCTGTGGCATATCCCGATGGAGCCGCCGAGTAGCCAGTGGGGGTGGATAGCGGGCCCATCACTGCAGGCCTCCTGCCGGGTCCTGAATCACGATCGGTCTGGCTTGTACGGGCTGTAGCCGAGGCACGGTGATGGTCAGCACCCCCAGCGCGTAGCGCGCCTCGATCGCCTGGGGATCGGTGTCGGGCGGCAACCCAATGACCCTGCGAAACCGCCCGCTGAAGCGCTCGGCGGCATGGACAGTGGCGCCATCGTCCGCGGCGGGCAACTGGCTCTCGCGCTCGCCCGTGATCACCAGCACATCGCCTTCGATGCTGAGCTGGAGCGCTTCGACCGACATGCCCGGCAAAAAAGCCTCGATCTCGATGGCCATGGGCGAGGTGCGCAGGTTGAGTGCAGGAAAGCGAGTGCCGCGGCTCTCGCGGATCCCTGGCGCGCCCATCAGGCCTGCGCCGGCGGAAGTCGCTGCGCCAGTGCTTGCGGGCAGACCCCCAGCAATGCTTCCCGCGATCGGCAGGATGCCCGCCATCGCCGCCATCGGATCGTCAGGGGCTCCAGCCTCTCCGGCCTCGGCGGCTTCGCGATGCAGACGGCTCAGTTCGGTCAGGATGTCCTGGGGAAAGACAGTGCGCAACATGGAGAACCTCGCACGAGTAGAGACCAGGCCCAGTCTGATCCTTTCGGCATGCTCGCGCCCTTGGTCGCAATCGATCGGGGCAGGTCGGAACCTCCGGGCGGCATTGAGCAGAGGCCCCTGGCAAGGCGGGGTCCGACGCAGGTACCCTCTCCTTGACAGGGCCGGTCCGCACTCCGGATCATCCGCTTCCCCTGTCATCAGGCCCATCGGCCGCTGTTTTCGGAGAGATCTCATGAGTGCCGTGGCCCCGTCCCGCCCTGCTGTCCTGCGCGAACTCGAGGATTTGCCCTCGCCCAAGGGCCTGCCGCTGATCGGCAATACCCTGCAGATCGATGCGCCGCACTTTCATCAGCAGATCGAGCGCTGGTGCGCCGAGCTCGGTCCTTACTTCACCGTGCAGATCGCCCGTCGGCGCATGCTGGTGGTCTCGGACCATGAGGTGATCGCCAAGGCCCTGCGCGACCGGCCCGACGGTTTCAGTCGCTCCGACCGCCTGCGGGTCATTGGTACCGAGATTGGTCTGAAGCCTGGGGTGTTCGGCTCCAATGGCGAGGACTGGCGCAAGCAGCGGCGCATGGTCATGGCGGGCTTCGACCCGGCCCATGTCAAGGGCTACTACCCCTCGTTGGCTCGGGTGGGCTCGCGTCTGGCGGGGCGCTGGGACAAGGCCGCTGCGGCGGGCAGCGCTATCGACCTGCAGGCTGACCTGATGCGATTTACGGTCGACACGATCGCGGGCCTGGCCTTTGGCTCCGAGGTGAATACCCTGGAGTCCGATGCCGACGTCATCCAGAAGCATCTGGACAAGATCTTTCCGGCACTCTTCAAGCGCATGATGTCGCCGCTGCCGGTCTGGCGCTGGGTCAAGCGCGACAGTGACCGTCAGCTCGAGCAGGCCATGCGCGAAGTGGATGTGGCCGTGGCGCAGTTTGTGGCCCAGGCCCGTGCACGGCTGCAGGCCGAGCCTGCGCGACGCGAACATCCGCACAACCTGCTCGAGGCCATGATTGTCGCGGCCGATGCGCCCGACAGCGGCATTACCGACGAGGTGGTCGCAGGCAATGTGCTCACCATGCTGCTCGCCGGCGAAGACACCACCGCCAACACCATCGCCTGGATGATCCATCTGCTCTGGAAGCATCCACAGACGCTCGCGCGTGCGACTCAGGAGGTGCGCAGCGCCATTGCAGACCCGGCGGCGCCGACCTTTGCCGAGATCGATGGCCTGGACTACATCGAGGCCTGCGCGCACGAAACCATGCGTCTGAAGCCCGTCGCCCCGCAGCTGCCATTGCAGGCCACCCGCGAGACCGTGCTGGGCGATGTGCGGGTGCCGGCCGGCACCATGGTCATCAACCTGCTGCGCCATGACAGCGTGAGCGAGCGCTTTGTGCCCAATGCGGCCGCCTTCGAGCCCGAGCGCTGGCTGGGCGAGCGCGGCCCGGGTGAGCAGGCGAATTCGGCCAAGCGTTTGTCCATGCCTTTTGGCGCCGGTCCGCGCATGTGTCCCGGGCGCTATCTGGCCCTGCTCGAAATGAAGATGGCCATGGCCGTGCTGCTCGGTCGATTCGACATCACGGCGGTGGACACGCCCGACGGACGCGAGCCGGAGGAGCGCCTGTCCTTCACCATGACGCCTGTGGGCCTCTCAATGAAGTTGAGACAGGCCGCGTGAGCAAGCGCCCACATAGAGGCGCTGCATGAGCGAACCTCAAACGCCTCTGCGCATGCAAACCGACGCCGCCCCGTTGGGCCCGCACACCGCCCTGCTGGTCGGCGCGCGCGGTGGGTTGGGCCAGGCGTGGCAGCCCCGTCTGCTGCAGCACGAGGCTTGCGAGGCTCTGTTGGCTTGCCACCGGGGCCCCGTGGCCGAAGGTGTCGTGGATCAATCCGCCGGGCGGGGCAGGGTCATCGAACTGACCCTGGATCTCGAAGATCCTGCGTCGATCGAAGCTGCGGCACAGGCCGCACGTGAGCAAATTGAGCGCCTGGGCCTGCCGCCCTTGCGCAAGGTGATTGTGGCCAGCGGCCTGCTGCATGCGTCTGGGCTACAGCCCGAAAAATCCCTGCGCGCGCTCGATGCCTTCACCCTGCATCGCCTGATGGCGGTCAATGCCATCGGCCCTGCACTGGTCGCACGGCATCTGTTTCCGCTGATGCCTCG
>JBEELY010000321.1:0-2814 GCA_041167925.1 Pseudomonadota bacterium
TCTGCTTAAAGTAGGCCAAGGCGAGCGGCCGCACGCCCATGAAGCGCTTGGGCGATGATGGTTGTGCCTTGCTCCGGGGTTCTTCATCAGTCTGCAACTAGCTCATATGGCCGCCCCAGCCCATTCCGTTTCTTCAAGACCAGCCCGGAGATCATCCACTTGGCGGTCATACTCTACATCCGCTCCGGCTGTCGCTGTGGAACGTCGAGGACCTGCTACAGGGTAAGCGGTCGCTGGACAGCACAGTCAGCTTAGCTTGACGGCGTGAAGTTCCACGGTAGCAGGTCGTCGATGTTGCTTTGCAGATGGCCGTTGGCGATGGCTGTCAGGGTTGCCCTGAGATAGGCGAAGGGCTCGATGCCGTTGATCTTGCAGGTTTCGATCAGCGATGCGATGCGGCCCCAGGCGCAGCCGCCTTCGTCATGGCCGGCAAAGAGCGTATTTTTTCGATTAAGGGCGATGGGGCGGATCAGGTTTTCGACCCTGTTGCTGTCGATTTCCACGCGGCCGTCCTGCAGGAAGGTTTGCAGCCTGTCCCAGTGGTTATGGATGTAGGCCAGCTTTTCGCCCAGCCGGGATTTCGCGGATATCTTGCGGCGTTGCGCCTGCAGCCAGTCGCCGAAGGCAGCCACCAGTGGCGCGGTGCGGGCTTGGCGGGCGGAGAGGCGCTGGCCGGGCGAGATGCCGCGGATATCGCTCTCAACAGCATAGAATTCGGCGATGCGGCGCAGGCCTTCGGCGGCAATCTCCGATCCGTCACGGTCGAAGATTTCCTTAAGCTTGCGCCGTGCATGCGCCCAGCAATGGGCCACCCGAATGGGCGCGCCACCCTTGCGCGAGGGCTTGGTCAGCCGATTGTAGCCGGTGTAACCGTCGATCTGCAGGATGCCGTCGAAGCCGGTGAGGAAGGTTTCGGCATTCTCGCCCGCGCGGCCGGGTGCGTAGAAGTAGACCACACCGGGCGGGTCCTCGCCGCCCCAGGGCCTGTCATCGCGGGCCAGCGCCCAGAGGTATCCGGTTTTGGTCGTCCCGCGCCCCGGGTCCAGCACCGGGGCGGTGGTTTCGTCCATGAACAGCTTGGATGAACGCTTCAGATGCTCGGCCAGCCGATCGACGATGGGTTTCAGATGGAACGCGGCCTTGCCGACCCAGTCCGCCAGCACGGCACGGTGCAGGTCGAGGCCCGCACGCGCCAGAATCTGGCTCTGGCGATACAATGGCAGGTGATCGGCATACTTGCTGACCAGGACGTGGGCGAGGGTCGCCTCTGTCGGCAGGCCGCCCACGATCAGATGGCTGGGTGCTGGGGCTTGGGTCACCCCGTCAGTGCAGGTACGGCAGGCATACTTTGGGCGCACGGTCACGATGACGCGCAGCTGGGCCGGCACGATGTCCAGCCGCTCCGTGCGGTCTTCGCCGATCTTGTGCATGATGCCGCACCCACAGGGGCAGATCAGGCTGGCGGGCTCAATGACCTGTTCGATGCGCGGCAGCACGGCTGGCAGGTTGCCGATGGTGCGCTTCGGCGTGGGCTTGCTCGCCCCGTCACCTGCTTTGGCGGCACGAGTTTCCTTCTCTGCCTCAACCTCGGCCAGCGCGATAGACAGGTCCTCGAATGCCAGTTGCCGTTCATCCTCAGACAGCTTTTCAGACCGCTTGCCATGCAGGGCGTGGTTCAACTCGGCGATCAGATGCTCCTGCCGCCGGGTGATTTCCGTCAGCGCAGCCACCGTTTCCATCAAGGCCAGAACCGCCGCGCGTTGCGCGGAAGGGATAGTGGAAAGGTCGATGACAGGTGCGGTTTGCATGGGCAAGAGCTACCACAAAGCTCCAATAAAAACACGCAAAACCAAGCGGTTGATTCACTCTGCCGCAGCCGGTGGGCGGGTCTCCAATGCCTTGACTTTGCGCCAGTCGAGCCCTGCAAACAGCGCCTCGAACTGTGCATGGTTCAGCGCCATCACCCCGTCCTTGATGGCGGGCCAGGTGAACGTCGCCTCCTCCAGGCGCTTGTAGGCCGTCACCAGACCGGTGCCGTCCCAGTAAAGCAGTTTCAGCCTGTCAGCCCGGCGAGAGCGGAACACAAAGACCGTGCCAGTGAACGGATCCTTGCGCAGCACAGACGACACAATTGCCGCCAACCCGTCATGGCCTTTCCTGAAGTCCACAGGCTGCGTCGAGACCAGAACCCGGACCCGGTTCGAGGGGAACATCATGACGAGGGCCCGATCGCCCGCACAATTTCGGCAACTCTTGTGGCTGTCGTGGCACTATCCAGCCGGATCGTCACTTGCCCGACCGCAATCTCGATTGGTCCCAAGATCTGCGCTTCTGATTTGCTCGGCTGATCTGAACGCACCGGCACAGGGGGCACATTCCTCTCCGCCAGCACAAGCGGCGCGAATAGAAGGCCACCGTCCCTCATCGCAGGCAAAACCAACCTCCCATCACGTGCCCGGCCACGCCATTCCGACAAATGGTTCGCCCGAAGCCCATACCGCGCCGCAACCACGTTTACCGTCACCCCGGGCTCCAAGCTTTCTGCAACGATCTGCGCCTTGACCTCGTCAGGCCACCGCTTCTGGCCATTGGCCCGTATCTCCACCCCGTAGTCCCTGAGAAACTCCACCGTCGTCGCCATCGCGAAACTCCTGCGCCAATTCCGTCAGATGCGGAGTCGCAGGTCAGCCGAAAACTGGGAAGGTGCCGTCCAGAAAACGCTTACGGCGGGGAGGCACTTTTCGCAAACGTCCAGCACCTGCGCCGGTCTCTCAGCCGCCTATCCGGCGGGGAGGTACATCCAAGGCGGTCTTA
>JBEELY010000418.1:0-3964 GCA_041167925.1 Pseudomonadota bacterium
TCTGCGGTCCGTAGCATCTTGGTGGGACTCCGGCTTACTTGGGCAATGAATGAGGTGGGGCGTCTGAGACAGAACGACGAAGGGGGTCGAGGGCGTGAACTGGAATGGGGTGTTGGAAGCGGTCGGATCTGTGGGCTGGCCGGGTGAGGTGGCCGAATGGCGCACCCGCAATGAGGTGCCGCACTGCGGGCCTGAAGACCGTATCCTCCGTATGTGTGCCGAGCGCCCGCAGAGGGCTGTTCAGCACTAGATCTAGCGCTCGATCGACTATCGATGACTAATTGTAGTGGCCTGACTCGGGGTTCGCAAGCGTCGGCGGGTCGACCACGGCGCGAGATTTGAGGCCATCGGCCGGTAGGCCGCATGGTTGCTTGAAGCCGTCAGATACGGCGAGCAATGACGCGGCCTGCCGGGGTCAAAGGCCAGCGCAAACCGCTTGCCTGCGTGATCTCGCTGAGTCGACGCCAATCAAAGAGTGGACCGGGATCCCATTTGCGACGCGGGGCGATCTGGGCATGACCAGCGACATCGCGTATCGGCAGGCGCATGCACAGCACGCGAATCAGATCGGCAAGCCGCCGATACTGGGCCGCGCTGAAAGGTCGGCGGGCGTCACCTTCGAGTTCAATGCCGATCGAATGGTCATTGCAGCGGGATCGGCCACGATAACGAGACACGCCGGCATGCCAGGCCCGCTGCCCCACCGGCACGAACTGGAGCAGCTCGCCCTGTCGCCGGATGAAAAAATGGGCAGAGACCCGCAGCCCCTTGAGGCTGGCCAAAGACGGATGAACGCCGGGATCGAGCGTACCCAGGAACAGCCGCTCGACCGCGTCCGTTCCGAAACGCCCGGGGGGCAGACTGATGGCGTGGATCACGATCAGTTCCACCCGGGTGTCCGCCGGTCGGGGGTCGGCATGGGGAGATGGAAGAATTCTGGCGCTGCTGTGCCAGCCATCGGCACGGACCCGGGCTGGTTGCCGGCCTCGATGGACCGGCTTGAGTCGGGCCTTCACTGCATGCCCAGGCGCTGCATGCGATGGCGCAGCGCACGGAAGCTAATCCCAAGCAGACGGGCTGCCGCAGTGCGGTTTTGGCGCGTGCACTCGAGTGCGCGCAGGATGGCTTCACGTTCAAGGCGCTCGAGATAGGCCGGCAAGTCCTTGGGCACGCCGTCCTCGGACGGAGGTCCGTCGCCGCCGCTGGCCGGATCCGCCGTGCCAGGCACGGGCTCGGCTGCAGGCTCGTTCTCGGAAAGGCCTGCCACGACAGGCTGCAGTCCGAGATCTTCCACATTGATCACCTGACCGTCGCTGAAGGCCAGCGCTCGTTCGAGGATATTCTCGAGCTCGCGCACATTGCCGGGATAGCGATAGGTCTGGAGAAAGCGCAATGCGACCGATGCGAGCCGCGGCACGATGGGCAATCCGCTGCGTCGGGCCAGGCGCGCCAGCAGTGCATCGGCCAGACGCGGCAGATCTTCGAGCCGCTCCCGCAGAGGAGGCATGCGCAACTCGAGCACCTGCAGCCGATAGAACAGATCCTGCCGAAACCGGCCCTGGGCCACGCAATGCGCGAGTTCCTGATGGGTCGCACTCACGATGCGCACATCCACCGGTTCTTCCGCATTGGCCCCAAGCCGGCGGACCTTGCGCTCCTGAATGGCACGAAGCAGCTTGACCTGCATGGCCAAAGGCAGGTCGGCCACCTCGTCGAGGAAGAGCGTGCCGCCGTGAGCGGCCTGAAAAAACCCCTGCCGGTCGGCATCGGCACCGGTAAAGGCTCCGCGGCGATAGCCGAAAAACTCGGCCTCCATGAGGGACTCGGGAATGGCGCCGCAATTGACTGCGATGAAGGGCTGCGCGCTTCGTCCGCTGCGCTGGTGAATCAGACGCGCGGCCAGCTCCTTGCCTGAACCCGACTCCCCCGTGATGGCCACCGGGGCCATGCTTCGGGCGAGCCGGTCAATCGACTGACGCAGCGCCTGCATCACGGCGGAGTCGCCGATCAGCCCCCCCTCGACATCGCCCGACGCGGCACTGGCACCGTCAACCAAGGGCACGCCGGGATCGGTCAAGGCACCCGCTGATGACGCGTTCGTGGGCGAGCTCGCCGACGCAGCCCTGGGCGCACCGCTGGTCGGGGCTGCCAGCGCAGCCGGGGTCGACAGGCCTGCAACGCCGTTCAGATGCAGCGCCGAACGCACCAATGCGCGCAAGGCATCAAGCGCCAGAGGTTTGGTCACGAAATCGAAAGCACCGGCCTTGAGAGCCGAAACCGCAGTCTCGGTGCTGCCGTAGGCCGTGATCATGGCCACCGGCGTATGGGCATGCTCGCGCACGATCTCCGACACCAGCTCCATGCCGTCGCCATCCGGCAAGCGCATGTCGGTCAGACACAGCGCATAGCGGTGGGCTTGAAGCAGGCGTCGGGCCTGCGCCAGTTCGGCCGCGCAATCCACATCAAGCCCCATGCCAATCAGGGTGATCTCGAGCAGCTCGCGCAGGTCGGACTCATCGTCGACCACCAGAACACGCGGTGCGCGACGCGGACGATCCGTGCGCGCCCCATGGTCAGAGGAGGAAGCGGAATCGTGGGAAAAAGGCGGATAGGAGTTCACGCTGAGACGGGCTCGACCAGGAATGCGCCACGCAGTTCCTCATTATCGCCCGGCGGGCGATAGCGGATCCTGGCCCCATTCGCCAGACACAATTCGCGCGCCAGATGCAGACCCAGGCCGGTGCCGCCCGGCTCGGTGGTCATGAAAGGCTCGAACAGATGGGCCAGCACACCCTCGGGCACGCCGGGACCGTCATCACTCACGCCAAGAATGGGGCCCTGAGGCCCCATCGACCAGACAACCCGGACCGCACCCGGTGCGCCGCTCGCATGTCGAAGCGCATTGCCAAGAAGGTTCAGAAGAACCTGCCGCAGATGCCCGGCATCAAATCGGATCGGGACATCGCAATCGATCTGCAGGCTGATCCTGGAGGCCTGTTCGCCCGAGGGGACGCAGACATCGGTGATGAGGTCTGACAGAAAGCTGCGCGCCTCGATCTGTTCGAGCGCCGGCGTACCGCGGCGGGAGACCGACAGCACATCTTCGATGATGCGGTCGATGCGCAGGCTGTTGTCTTCGATGATGCGGGACAGCCGTGCGGTCACGTCCTCTTGGATGCGCTCGCGCATCAGCGCGTTGGCATGACGGATGGCCGACAGCGGATTGCGGATCTCATGGGCGATGGAGGCCGACAACCGTCCCATGGCAGCGAGCTTGAGCTGCTGTGCAAGCGCTTCTAGGCGCCCTGCATCTTCGAGCACGACCACCAGATCCTGATGCGTGATTGCACCTTCAAGCGCCCGTAGCCGAACCTCGCGCACCTTGCCGTCAGGCTGAGCAATGGACACCACCGGGCCATAGGCCGCGGGCAGCCTGGCCAGCCTGGAGGCACCCGCAACACCGGGCGGTCCCGAAAGACCGGCGCGCAGCGTACGCAGGGCAGGCTCAAGCACCGCAAGCGATGCCCGGGCGGCGGGGTCATGGATCCGCCCGGTGAAGTCTGGTTGCTCGGCATGCGCACTCGCAAGCATGCCGAGCGCCGCGCGATTGACGGCGATCACCTCATTGTCGGCATCGAGCACGACGACCCCATCAGGCATGCTCTCGATGACCATGCGCATGGTCTCGAACTGCCGCCTGAGGTCAGCGTCGCGTGCGCGGGCCAGCGCCTCCTGCGCACGCAGGCGCGAGGCCAGCCAGCCCACGGCCAGGGCGGTGGACATGAGCACTCCGCCCATGATGCCGGCCTGCGCCATGACCGCGTCGTCGAATCGGCCCACTCGCCAGTCAAACAGGGTCAGACCCAGAACCATCAGGCTGGAAACCGAAGCGAAGCCCAGGCCAGCGCGTGTTCCGAGCAGAATGGCAGAACTGGCATTGGGCAGGAGCAGCAGGATGGCCAGG
>JBEELY010000382.1:0-4184 GCA_041167925.1 Pseudomonadota bacterium
GATGCCCTGGTGCGCGGAGATCTCGATGCGCTCCGTACGATTCATGCAAGCCTGCAGGACAGCTTAGCCCAGGCCAGCCTGCATTTGCCGCTCGACCGCCTCGCTGGACATGAACGTGACATGCTTGCCCAGACGCTTCGCGAAGTCTTGTCCATGGGGACGATCAATGCTGGCCTGGCGATGCGCGCGGAATCCAATGTTCGCCGCACGCTCGAGACTCTCGGACAGGGCCCGGCCGATCTGTATGGTGCCAAGGGGAGCACGCTGAGTGCCCCCGTCCGGCACTCCCGGAGTTTCGGCGCCTGATTTTTCAGCGACTGATTACCAGGCTTTGAGCTTGGCACGCAGGCGCGACACCGCCTGCGCATGAAGCTGACAGACCCTCGATTCGGTCACACCGAGCACGGCACCGATCTCCTTGAGATTCATGTCGTGCTCGTAGTACATGCCCATGATCTGCTTCTCGCGTTCAGGCAGTCCGTCAATGGCGGCAATCAGCGCTGCGCGGAACCGGTCGCCACCCAGGACTCGCTCGGGGTCGGCTTCACTATCGCCCGCATGGCGATCAAGAAAGCTGTCTTCAGAATCGGGGCCTGAGAGCTCGTCAAGGTAGACCAGCTGTGCCCCATGCGCCTCACCCAGACGCTCCTGGTATTCGGCCAGACTCAAGCCCATTTCGGCAGCCACTTCGGATTCGCTGGCAGGGCGCTTGAGTTTTTGCTCGACCGAATGAATCGCCGCATCAATGGAGCGCTGATTTCGACGTACCGAACGAGGCAGCCAATCGCCACCCCTCAGCTCGTCGATCATGGCGCCCCTGATGCGCTGTGTTGCGAAGGTCTCGAACTGGGCGCCATGCCCTGACTCGAATCTGGACAGGGCGTCCATCAGGCCGATCATGCCCGCCTGAATGAGATCGTCGATGTCCACGTTCGAAGGCAGCCGGGACATCATCTGCGACGCCAGACGACGCACGAGTGGTGCGTACTGTCTGACTGCAGCCGAACGATCGAGGGTGCCCCGAGCGGTATACATGCGTTCTCCGTCGTTGAAGGAGGGTCAGTGCAGGGCCAGGGACCTTTCCTCCACCACACGCTGCCCGGCCCATCGATGCACCGAGTCGGCCAGGGCATGCCATTCGGCTGCGCCGGATGCCACAGGGGCAACCCCGGCAAAGCTCAATCGCAGCCCCAGAAAACGTGAGGCAGCCTGCGAGAGGCGCTGATAGGCCGAGACTGCAGGGCCCGACTCGTGAACACGATCAAAGAGAGTACACACCTCTGCCGGACTTCCCAAACCAGCGCCCGCCTTCAGGCGGACATAGGCGGTGGCAACCGACTCCGGCGAAATCCCGCTGAGCACCATTTGCGCATGGCAGGGAAGGTCCATCCCGCGAGCGAGTCGATTGTCGTCCAGGGCAAGCACGGTCAGGTCCGAGGCTTGAGCGAGGCGCTCCAGTGCATGTCGGTTCATGCCCAGCTCAAGCGCATGAAGAATGGTCAGACCGAAGCGACGGCGATGGGCCTGAACGGCCTGAAACACCGGATCGAAATCGGTCACGACGGTCAGTTGAAGCCCGGCGTCAGACCAGGCCTGTGACAAGCGGGCGAGAAGCAGGGGATGTTCTCCTGCGCCGAGCAGATTCAGCAGCACGCCTCGCTGCGGAGCGACGCGCGCCATGACACGACGCAGTCCGCTGGCCTGGTCGAAAGCCGGCTCATGCATGCACTGGCTCCGCCATCTTCGATGCTGCGACACCCATCGCAGTCGCCAGGGACTGATCACCAAGACTGAAGGCCTGCGGAACCCGTGCCTGCAGGGCACGACGGATCATCCTGGATGCATCGGGCGCCTGCCAGTCCTCAGGAACCCGTTGCCCGTCACACACGCCCATCAAGGGCAGGCGGGCACGGATCACACAATCGAGTGCACCACCAAGCCGCGACGCCTCATCGAGCTTGGTCAGCACCAAGCCGCGCGCCGCAGACGAGCGAAACGCCTGGAGGGATTCTTCAATCGACTCCGGCTGGGCCGCTGCACTGGCCACCATCACCCGATGCACCTGGGAGCAGGGCAGCATGTCCAGCAGATCGACAATCCGATCATCGCGCTGGCTCATGCCTACGGTATCAATGAGAACCAGCTGTCGCTCGCGGCGCAGTCGCAACAGATCAAGCAGGGCGGCGGCGTCATGGGCCACATGGACCGGCACATTGAGGATCTTGCCAAACGCACGCAACTGGTCATGGGCACCCATCCGGTAGGTATCGACCGTGATCAGGGCAACCGATCCAGGACCATTGCGAAGCAGGTGTCGCGCTGCAATCTTGGCGGTGGTGGTCGTTTTTCCGACGCCCGTGGGTCCGACCAGAGCAAAGACCCCACCTGCATCAAAGCCGTCCTGGGCCTGGACACAACGCAGATTACGTGCCAGGACGGTGGCGAGCCAGGCGGTGCCCTGTGCCTCACTCAGGCGCTGCGGCAGGCGTCCGACCACGGCCCGGGCCAGCCCGAGCGAGAAACCGCCCTCCATCATCTGACGGAGCAGCCGCGCTTGCATCGGGTCGCGGGCCACGTCGTCGAACCAGCGCATGGCATCGAACTGATTGGAAATCATGCCCTTGAGCGCCTGCAGCTCCTGAAGCAGCGCGGCATGACTCGGCGCAGCTGCGGACGCGGAAAGCGCCTTTGCAGATTCCTCGTCTGCAGACCGCGCAGTCATTGACTGTGCTGCCTTGGGCCGCGCGGTGACCGACTGCGCTGCACTCGGCTGCGCTGCAATCGGCGGTGAGGTCACGACAGACGGCGATGCCGAAAGGGGCTGCCGTGCGCGGTCCGGGCCCGAGACGGCAGGGGCTGCCGCGTCGGGTCGCCGTTCACGCAGGCGCTGACGCACATAATCCTGAAACGAGACAGTACTCATTGGAGCAAGATCAGCGCCGCCCAGCGCATCGCGAGCGGCACTTCGACTCGACACCCCGGGCTGCTGTTCGGCGGCTTCCAGGGATGAAGACCGTTCATGCGCAGGCGACTTTACGGCAGCAAAGACAAAACCAGGCGCCTCACCCGGCGACATCGGCTGCAGCGTCGCACCCAGGGTGAGCTTGCTGGTCGCATCGGCGGTGGTCGCCAGGATCTCCACCCCTTCAGGACACGGGCGATTGGCCAGAATCAGGGCATCAGAACCCAGCTCCTCACGCAGAAGGCTCATGGCATCACGCGTGGTTTTTCCTGTGTAGCGCTTTACATTCATGACGCCTCTCCGATGATCCGGCCAATCCGGATGGCATGAGTGTCAGGGATTTCGGCATGAGCCAGAACACGCAAGCGCGGAGCGGCCTTCCTGAGCAGACGTGCGACCGCGACACGGATCCGGTCGGGCACCAGCAGACAGGCGGGCACCCCGGCCGATTCCTGCCGTGTCGCCGCATCGGCAGCCGCCTTGACCACCAGATCGGCCACGCCGGGCTCAAGCGCTCCGGCCGAACCAGGCGCCATGGCCTGCAGCAAAAGCTGCTCAAGCTTGGGATCGAAGGCAATCACATCGAGCTCACGTACCGCGCCATAGATCGTGTCAACGATGGCAGGGGAAAGCGCAATACGCACCTCGCGTGTGAGTTCGGCCGGGTCTTGTGTACGCAGCGCGTGTTCGGCCAGCGACTCCAGGATGGTGCGCAGATCGCGCACATGAACAGCCTCCTCGAGCAGGTTCTGCAGGACTTTCTGGAAGACCGGTAGCGACAGCTGCTTGGGCACCACCTCTTCGGCGAGCTTGCCGGCAAAGCGCCCCACATGGTCAAGCAGCTGCTGTGCCTCGGCCCGGCCCAGCAATCTGGAGGCATGCAGGCCCATGAGATGGTTGAGATGGGTGGCGATCACCGTAGCAGCGTCGACCACGGTATAGCCGCTGCTTTGCGCCTCCTCGCGAACCGGAATATCGATCCAGAGTGCGGGCAACCCATACGCAGGATCCTGCGTGGCGGTGCCAGGCACCGGCAGGAGAGCATGACCGGGATTGATGGCCATGAGCCGTTCCGGATAAACCTCGCCCTCGCCGATGACAGCGCCTTTGAGAAGGATGCGATAGCCGTTGGGGCGCAATTCGAGGTTGTCCTTGATGTGCACCGCCGGCGGCAGAAAGCCGACCTCGGCGGCAAACTTCTTGCGCACGCCCTTGATCCTCG
>JBEELY010000482.1:0-2712 GCA_041167925.1 Pseudomonadota bacterium
CCGCCCGGGCGCATGTGGAAAAGCGCTTCGAGATGTTCGGCCGCGCGGCCACCGAAACCTTCATGGACGAGGTGGTCACGCAGCGCGAGATTGCCGAGCTCAGCCAGCGCGACATGGAGCGTATGAAGGTCGTGATCGCGCGCATGGCCAAGCGCCTGGCGGTGCGCCATTCGCGGCCGCGCAAGGTGCGCAATCGCGGTCAGCTCGATGTGCGTCGCACCCTGCGCGCCAATGCCGGTGTGGGCGGCGTGCCCTTCGACCTCGTCTGGAAGATTAAAAAGCGCGACAAGCCCAAGATCGTGGCGATCTGCGACGTCTCGGGCTCGGTGGCGCAGTACGTGCGCTTCCTCTTGCTCTTTTTGCATGCGCTAAGCGAGAAGGTGGCCGACCTCGAGGCCTTTGCCTTCTCGGCTCGCCTGATGGATGTCGGCTCCATCCTGCAGCGCATGGACTTCGAGCCCGCCATGAACCGCATCGTGCATGAGGCAGGCAGCGGCTCCACCGACTATGGCCAGGCCCTGGTTGATCTGAACAAGACCCACTGGGATGTGATCGACCGGCGCACCACCGTGATCATGCTGGGCGATGGCCGCTCCAACATGAGCGATCCGCGCCTCGATCTGTTCTCGGAGCTGGCCGACCGCTGCCGCCGATTGGTGTGGCTGTGCCCCGAGCCGCCCCGCCGCTGGGGTACGGGCGACAGCGTCATCCTGCAATACCAGGCCTTCTGCACGCAGCTGTCGTATTGCGCCACTGCGGCTGACCTCGAGCGCGTGATTGATGAAGTGCTTGAGGCCTATGCGTGATCGGATGGAGGCAGGTTCCTGATCTGCTCGACGCCAAGGCCTAATCTCTAACTCCTTTCTGAAGGACCCTGCCAATGAACGACGCTCCCCGCTTCGATGACCTCTTCTCCATTCGCGGCAAGGTTGCGCTTGTCACTGGCGGCTCGCGCGGCATTGGCGAGATGATCGCGGCTGGCTTCATGGCGGCGGGCGCCAAGGTCTACATCTCTTCGCGCAAGGCTTCGGCCTGCGACGAGACCGCCGCGCGCCTGAGCGCGGCCTATGGCGGCGAGTGCATTGCGTTGCCGGCTGATCTGTCGAAGCTCGACGGCGTGAAGAGCCTGGCCGCGGCCATCACCGCGCGCGAGTCGAGGCTCGACATCCTGGTGAACAATGCTGGCGCCTCCTGGGGCGCGCCTCTGGACGAGTTCCCTGAAGTCGGCTGGGACAAGGTTATGGACACCAACGTCAAGGGCGTGTTCTTTCTGACCCAGGCGCTGCTGCCCCTGCTGCGCGCTTCGGCGGCCACCGGCTCACCCGCACGCGTCATCAACATCGGTTCGATCGACGGCATCAAGACCTCGGTCTTCGATGCCTTTTCCTACGGCGCGTCCAAGGCCGCGGTGCATCACCTCACCCGCTTCATGGCCGCGCATCTCACGCCCGAGCGCATCCTGTTTAACGCCATCGCCCCCGGCCCCTTCCCGACCTGGATGCTCAGCACCGGGGTGGGTTTTGGCGGCGAGACCGAAAACGTCGACTGGAACCAGGTCGGCGCACGCAACCCCAGCCGCCGCGTGGGCACCCCGCAAGACATCGCAGGCCTGGCGATCTTCCTCTGCTCACGCGCGGGCGAGTACGTGGTGGGTCAGACGATTGCCTGCGATGGCGGGTCGGTGGCGGCGTCGTAATTCGCCTGACCGGGCTTGCCCCGGTCTGACGCCCGCAGGCGGCGCCCTGCGTTAGCAGGGCACGCCCATCATTTCTTGTCTGGCTGAACCGGCGCCACAAACGGATATCGCGCCCGGCCCTTGACTGCGGTCGGGCCCGCGCCGCCCGAGCCCCGGATGAATCGTTGCGATTCATCCACAAAGGGCTGATAAGCCCAGTTGCTATAGCGCGGCGAGCTGCCCTGCACCTCGGCCAGAAAGAGCCGGGTTTTTTGGCTCTCGAGAATGCGCGCATGCACCTGCGGCGGGTCCCAGTCGGTCACCAGCCGCGCATGCAGACGGGCCTGCAGCTCAGCATGGCCAGGCTGATTGGCCAGGTTCACCAGCTCATCCGGATCCGACGCCAGATTGAAGAGCAGGGGCGGCAGGCCGTTGGTGACGATGTATTTCCAGGGCCCCTCGCGCAGCATGCGTGAGGGCGCACACACGCCCTCGGAGCTGTACTCCGAGATCACGATGCGCTCTTCGCCCGATGCATCGCCCCGAGCCAGAGGCAGCAGGCTCTGCCCATGCAGGGTATCTACCGGCACCGCCCCGCGGTCGCCGGCCTCGCCAGGCACGGCGGCCTGATCAGCAGCAGCGGCCGCGGCGCCCTCAGCACCCCCAGCAGCCTCCAGAAACGTCGGCAGCAGATCCACCAGCGACACATGCGCCGCGACCCGCCGCGCCTCGAGCTGCCCGGGCCAGCGCATCAGCAGCGGCACCCGCGCCGACCACTCAAAGAAGCACTGCTTGAACCACATGCCGCGCTCGCCCAGCATTTCGCCATGGTCGCCGCACAGCACCACCAGCGTGTTGTCGGCCAGGCCGGTTTCTTCAAGCACGCGCAGCACGCTGCCGACTTTCTCGTCCACATAGCTCACCATGCCGTAATACGCACGACGGGCGCGACGCACATCCTGCGCCCTGACCGTGTACTCGTCCTGGGCATGCGCCACATACAGCCACTGGCTGTGCGGATCCAGCTGCTCGTAGGG
>JBEELY010000305.1:0-2972 GCA_041167925.1 Pseudomonadota bacterium
GCATCGATCCACAGACCAATGCGCAAGCCCTTGAGCGACAGGCCCTCCAGCTGCGCGGCATAGTCGAGGTCTTGCGCAGGAAGACTCATCCAGTCACGCACATCGGGCCGGCTGATGACCTGCATGAGCATGGCGGCATCAATCACCGTGCGGGTCATGGGCCCGGCCACGCGGCCCACATAGGGCGGATTGATGGGCACGCGCCCAAGACTGGGTTTGAGCCCGAACAGGCCGCAATGGTGGGCCGGCAGACGGATGGAGCCACCGATATCGGTGCCCACATGCAGCGGACCATAACCTGCCGCGCCGGCCGCACCCGCACCCGATGACGAACCGGCAGGGTTGAGGTCGAGCCGCCAGGGATTGCGGGTGGTGCCATGAAACGAGGAGCGGCCCGAGGAGAGCATGCCCAGATCGGGCATGGTGGTCTTGCCGAGCAGCACGCAGCCTGCCTCTCGCACCCGTGCCGCCACCGGCGAATCCTCGGGCATGGGCACCGGCTCGGCCGCGGCACTGCCGATGGGTGCAGGATCGCCCGCGGTGTAGAGGTTTTCCTTGATTGTGATCGGTACACCATCGAGCGGGCCGAGCGCCGTTGCGGAGCGCCAGCGCTGTTCACTCTTTTCGGCATCGGCAAGCGCAGCTTCACGGCGCACCCGATACATCGCGTTGATCTTCGGCTCCCAGGCATCGATGCGCTCCAGCACGGCCCGAGTCACCTCGACCGGTGACACGCTGCGTGCAGCATAGGCCTGAGACATTTCATGCGCACCGAGGTCGGGCAGTTCGGTCATGGAGACACTCCGGATCTTGAACGGTCCTCAGCATACGATGGCCATGCGCGGCTACACTTGCCGGCGATGCCACTTCCTTGAACGAGGCCTGTCATGACGTCTTTTGTGCTCTCTTTTGCACACCGTGCCCGAAACCTGCTTGGCCGGATCCTGTTGCTCGTCGCCGCCACGTCCATGGTGGCCTGCGCAGTCACGCCACCGGGCGCCGGCCTGACCGGCACCGGGCAGGTGCTCGCCATTCAGGAGCAGCGCGTGGTTGATCAAACCACCTCCACAGCATCTCAGGTGGGGGGCGCCTTGGTAGGAGCCGCCATCGGCAGCATGTTCGGCGGTGGTCGGGGTCGGGGCATCATGACTGGCGTCGGCGCCGCGGCAGGCAGCGTGGGCGGTGCAGTGGCTGCGCAGCAAGCCGCCACCCTGGTCTGGGACATCACCATCCGCTTCGACGATGGCATTGACCGCACCCTGCGCGTGAGCCAGCTGCCCTCGGTGCGCCCGGGCCAGCGGGTACGCGTCTATAACGGCGCAGTCCTGCCCTACTAACCCGCAGACCCTAGAGCTGCACCTGGCCGCGGATGCAGGTGATGCTCTGCCCGCCCACCCAGACCGTGCCGTCCGCGTCGCGCTTGAGCAGGACCTGCCCTTCGCGACCGACAGCCTGTCCCTGCGTCGCGCAATAACGCTCTGGCAGCCGCCCTGTGGCCATCAGCCACTGCGCGAGCGACGCGTTCAGGCTGCCGGTCACAGGATCCTCGGTGATCAGCCCACTCGCGCCCGGAAAAAACGCGCGCACCTCCAACGCAGCTTGAGCGTCCGAGGCCTCGGGGCCCAGACAGGCCGCCAGGCCGATGAATCGGCCAGCGAGGGCGACCGGATCCGGTCGCAGCCCCCTCAGCCGCTCGGGCGAGCGCAGCAGCAGCGCCTCCCAGGGCGGGCCGTTGTCACACCAGGCATGGTCTAGCAGGTCCTCGCGCTGCAGGCCGAGCCCCGCCAGCAGGCCGGCCAGTTGGTCAGGCGCCAGGGGCCCGGAGCGCACCAGCTCGGGCGCGGCAAAGGACAGCATCGCGCCCTCGCGCTCGATGGCGATCAGGCCGGCACCACACTGCTGCACGATGCGGCCTGCGTCTCGAGGCTGGCCACCCGCCTCAAGCCAGGCATGGGCGCTGCCCAGAGTGGGATGACCTGCAAACGACAGCTCACGGCCCGGACAGAAAATACGCAGGCGATAGTCCGCCCGCGGATCGGTGGGCGGCAAAACGAAGGTGGCCTCCGACAGGTGGGTCCAGTCGGTAAAGGCCTGCATGGCGGCCTCGGAGAGGTCGTCTCCATGCAAAACGACCGCCACCGGGTTGCCCCGATAGGCGGTCGCTGTGAAGACATCGACCTGCGCGAAAGGGCGCAGCACGATGTTCAGCCGATCAGTGCCCGATCAGATGGGCTTGATGCGGCTGGCCTGGGGGCCTTTTTGGCCTTGGGTCACTTCGAACTGAACGCGCTGGTTCTCGGCCAGGGTACGGAAACCCTTGGCGTCGATCTGGCTGAAGTGTGCGAAGAGGTCTTCGCCACCGTTGTCAGGCTTGATGAAACCGAAGCCCTTGGATTCGTTGAACCACTTGACGATACCGGTCTGGGTCGACATGTTGATGCTGTTCCTTGATGATGAAAATGGGTGCGAACACCCGGGGTGACGCCCTGAATCAAGGAAAAGACACTCTGGAACCGAATACAGTGAGCAGGACTCGTGCCTGCTCGTCTGACCCTATCGCTGTGACCGATGACTTGATGCGCGAGCGGGCGCAGTGTAACCCAGTTCGGTGTGCGGTCTTGGGTTTTCGTGGGGTCGACGCGACAGGCGCTGACAGGCGGCTGCGAACAGGCGGAAAATGCCCGGTCTGATCAGGCCGCCTGGGCCGCCTGCCAACGGGCGCTGGGCCGGGTGTTCATGGTCAGCTGAAAGATGCCGGCAAGCAGACCAATCACCACCGCCGTCTGCCAGGCCCGGTCGTAAGAACCGATGGCCTGGTAAATCACGCCGCCGCCCCAGGCCCCCAGGAAAGAACCGACCTGATGACTGAAAAAGGCGACGCCGGTGAGCGTGGCCATGAACTTCAGACCGAAGAGTTGCACCACCAGGCCATTGACCAGGGGCACCACACCCAACCAGAGCGTGCCCATGGC
>JBEELY010000466.1:0-3013 GCA_041167925.1 Pseudomonadota bacterium
TGATGCCCAGCATGGTGAGCGCCGATCGCAGGGTGTTGGTGCGCAGCGACTTGAGCGCGATGCGAAGGGTGGCCAGGAGATCCATGCGTGTCGATCAGGCGCGGGTTCAGTCTGTCAGGGCAGGCATGGTCAGGCGGGCGCACCGGCATCGAGCGCATCCAGCGCCCGCAGCGCGGCGGCGGCATCATGCGGCGGATTGGCCTCGTCGCTCACCACCCGGCCGTCTCTGAAGCGAATGACCCGGGAAGCAAATGCCGCGACATCGGCTTCATGGGTGACCAACACGATGGTGATGCCCTCCTGATTGAGCGCCTGCATCAGGGCCATGACTTCAATGCTGGTGCGCGAATCGAGGGCGCCAGTGGGCTCATCGGCCAGGATCAGCTGCGGGTCGTTGACCAGCGCGCGCGCAATCGCCACCCGCTGCTGCTGCCCGCCCGAGAGCTGGGCCGGGTGATGATCAATGCGCTCGCCCAAGCCCACCTGTTGCAGGCGCTTCAATGCGCGGCCCTGACGTTCAATGCGCGCGACTCCGGCATAGAGCAGGGGTAATTCGACATTGTCGAGCGCAGTGGTACGGGGCAGCAGATTGAACTGCTGGAACACAAAGCCGATGCGTCGGTTGCGGATGGCAGCCAGCTCATCGCGGTTCATGCCATCCACCGCCTCGCCGGCAAGCCAGTAGCGGCCGCTGCTGGGTTGGTCCAGGCAGCCCACCAGATTCATGAAGGTGGATTTACCCGAGCCGCTGGGGCCCATGACAGCCACGAACTCGCCGGGCTGAATCGATACATTCAACTCGCGCAGCGCATGCACCGTACCGCCGCCCACCTGGTAGCGCTTGGCCAGGCCCTCGCAACGGATGAGCGGTTCCATTACAGGCGCGGGCCCGCCGGTCGGGTGGGCCCTTTAGGAGGCGCGGCACCGGGCGTGTTGTTGGCACTCACCACGCCGGTATAAACGAGATCACCTTCCTGAAGCTTGCGATCGCCCAGCGAACCAATCACTTCGGTAAAGGCGCCATCGGACAAGCCCAGCCGGAGGTCGACCGGCACCGGTTTGTCCTCGGGGCCCTGGATGAAGACCCGCCCACGCGACACGGTCCGCCCGGAAAGCTCGACCAGGATCTCGGCATATTTCTTTTTCTGCCGCTCATCCAGAATGTCATTGATGGCCGCCCGCATCTCGGCGCGGTAGCGTTCCATGAGTTTGGGACGATCGGCCGGATCGGCCTCGCGTACCGACGCAAACCGGGTCCGCATACCGGCGAAGATGGAATCGACCTGGGTGCGCTGTGCCTCGGTGAAATCAAGCTCGCGCTCGAGCCGGGCGCGGAATGCGGCCAGCGCGCCTCCACCCTGCGGTGCGCCTTGCTGCGTTCCCTGTTGGTTGGGCTGACCCGGTTGGGAGGCTGGCGCGGATCCACCAGAACCCGGGGCCTGCGCAGTCGATCCACCCGCCTGATTGCGACGCGCATCGATCTCGGCATTGATGGCAGAAAAACGCTTTTTTTGGTCTGCATCGAGCGTTCGAGCAATGCCGTTGCGCAACTCGCTGCGCAGCTTGTCGCCGGCCGCTGGGCGCTCCTCAGCAGGCAGCTCGCGCAAAGCGGCGTACCGCTCGCGCAGGCCGGCCATGACCTTGTCCATCTCGGCCTGCTGGGACTCGGTCAGCGCAAGCTCCCGGATCAAACGCTCTCGATAGGCGGCCAGCCCCCCACCCGCGCCGCTGCCCCCACCCCCGGTGGCGGCAAGCGTTGACGCACCCGACGCGCCTGAAGGACCTGACTGGGCCTGCGCCACAGGCCAGGGCGCTTCGAGCCAGGCACGCAATGGACTGCTCGGTGCGAGGCCGGCCCCTTTCGCCGCGCCACCCCCACCACCTGACCCGCCGGCGGGCTCGGTCCAGCCCGGAGGCTTGAAGCGCAGGGCTGCATTGGGCACCTTCAGCACGTCATTGCGCACATCGGTCACGATGCGCACATTGGCCGTCATGCCCGGCAACAGGCTCTGATTCTCGTTGGTGGCCGACACCAGCGCCGTATAGGTGATGACATTTTGCTGATTGAGCGAGGCCTTGCGAACCTGGGTGACCGAGCCCTCGAAGGTCCGCCCCGCGAAGGCATCGACCGTGAAGGTGGCCTTCTGGCCGGTGCGCACCCGGCTGACCTCGGCTTCATCAATCGAGACCTCGACCTGCATGGCACGCAGATCCTGGGCGATCAGGAACAATTCAGGCGCCTGCAGACTGGCCGCCACCGTCTGACCAGGCTCGATCGAACGTTTGATCACGACGCCATCGACCGGCGCGCGAATGATGGTGCGATCGAGATCGACCCGGGCTGAGGCCAGTTGAGCCTCGCGCTGGGTGACCGTGGACCGCGCGTTACGCACCTGTGCTTCGCCCAGTTGCAATTGGGCACGTGCGCTCTCGACATCTTGGTCGAGAACCCGCAATAAGGACTCGGCTTTGTCCCGCTCGGCGGGCGAAATGAAGTTGCGCTCCACCAGTCCGGCCTTGCGCTCCAGATCACGGCGGGCTTCATCGCGATTGATGATGGCCCGGGTCACATCGGATTGCCGGGTCGCGACCGAGGCCTGTTGCACTGCAATCTGGGCGCGTGCCGCCTCGACATCGGCCTCGGCCTGGCGCACCCGAAACTCGAAAGTCTCAGGGTCGAGGCGGGCCAGCACCTGCCCCTTGCGCACCTCAGCATTGAAATCGGCCAGCACATCGCGGATCTGGCCAGAGACCTGAGAGCTCACCTGCACCTGCACCACCGCCGCGAGCGTGCCCGATGCGGCGACGGTGGCGGTGAGGGTGCCACGCTCGACCTTGGCCGTGCGCAGCTGCGGCCGGGCGGCCTCGGACTGCTTTTGATACCACCAGGTGCCGCCACCACCCACGGCAGCAAGAACCAGCAGGCCAAGGGCCAGTGTGCGCAACTTGGGCATGGACTCAGGCCTTGTGATAGATCTCGGCGCCTTTTTTGACGAACTCGATCGCCTTTTCC
>JBEELY010000008.1:0-6507 GCA_041167925.1 Pseudomonadota bacterium
TGTCTGCCGAGCAGCCCCTGGTCTTCATGCCTTCATTCACAGCCGCCGGCCGGCGCCGCGCACCGCCGCGCGAGCGCACGGTCATCCGGCTGCCGAGCTATGAGCAGGTGAAGTCCGATCCTGTGCTGTACGCGCATGCAAGCCGCGTTCTGCACCTGGAGACCAACCCGGGCAATGCCCGGGCGCTGGTGCAGGCCCATGGCGATCGTGATGTCTGGATCAATCCGCCGCCCATTCCGCTCACCACCCCGGAAATGGATGCGGTCTTTGATCTGCCCTATGCCCGCAGCCCGCATCCAGCCTATGCCGATGCACAGGGCCGGCATGATGGCCCGACCAAGATCCCCGCCTGGGAGATGATCCGCTTCAGCGTGAACATCATGCGAGGCTGCTTTGGCGGCTGCAGCTTTTGCTCCATTACGGAACATGAGGGCCGCATCATCTCCAGTCGCAGCGAGGATTCCATCCTGCGCGAGATCGAAGACATGCGCGACAAGGTGCAGGGCTTTACCGGGGTGGTGTCAGACCTGGGCGGACCCACGGCCAACATGTATCGCCTGGGTTGCCGCTCGCCCGAGATCGAGGCGGCCTGCCGCAAGCCCAGCTGCGTGTATCCAGGCATCTGCTCCAATCTCAAGACCGATCATGGTCCGCTGATCGAGCTGTACCGCAAGGCGCGTCGTATCAAGGGGGTCAAGAAGATCCTGATCGGATCCGGCGTGCGCTATGACCTTGCGGTGGAGTCGCCCGAGTATGTGCGCGAGCTGGCCACACACCATGTGGGCGGCTACCTCAAGATCGCGCCTGAACATACCGAGTCGGGGCCGCTGTCCAAGATGATGAAGCCAGGCATCGGCAGCTACGACAAGTTCAAGACCCTGTTCGATCGCTTTACGGCTGAGGCGGGCAAAAAGCAGTACCTGATTCCCTACTTCATTGCAGCGCATCCGGGCACGAGCGATGAAGACATGATGAACCTCGCCCTCTGGCTCAAGCGCAACGGATTCCGTGCCGATCAGGTTCAGACCTTTTATCCCAGCCCCATGGCCTACGCCACGGCCATGTATCACAGCGGCCTGAATCCGCTCAAGGGCATCAGCCGGGATGCCCGCAAGGCCGAGAAGGTCGACATCGTTCGCGGTGAGCGTCGACGCCGTCTGCACAAGGCCTTCCTGCGCTATCACGACCCCGACAACTGGCCGCTGCTGCGGGATGCGCTCAAGGCCATGGGCCGTGCCGACCTCATTGGCAATGGCAAGCAGCATCTGGTGCCCCGGTACCAGCCTGCCCGCGGCATGGGCGATCCTTTTTCTGGGCCGCGCCGCGCGGTGCGTGACGCTTCTGATCCGCCGCTCAGCCCGACTCCCAGCCGTACCCTTGGCAAGGCCACGCCGCCTCGAGGGCGGCTACTGACGCAGCACACCGGTCTGCCGCCCAGGGCGGGCGCTCGAACAAAGCGATCCTGAGCGGACCTTCAGCCCGCCAGATCGCTGGCGGCTGGCAGGCCCTCCCAGCCGCGTGCCGCCACCGTGGCATTGATCACCGCCCGGCTCATGGCTTCGGCGGCCAGGACGCCGAGCAACAGCATGTTGCCCGTCAGGTCGGAGGCACCGGTCGCCAGCGCGAAGATCGTGTCGCCGTCGAAGTGGGTGTGTACCGGCTGAAGGGTGCGGGCCAGACCGTCATGTGCGATCTGCGCGAGCTTCTGGCACTGCGCCTTGGTGAGCTTGGCGTCGCAGGCGATCACGCCGATGGTGGTGTTCGTGCCCGGGCGCATGCCGGGAGACAGGTTGCCCTTGAGGGTGCTGCCGACCGTGTCCTGCAGGGCCTTGCCATCTTCGGTTCTTGCACCAGCCAATAAACGGCCGGTGGTCGGGTCGATCACATCGCCCACTGCATTGACCGCGACGATCGCCCCCATGGTGATGCCTCCGGCGCGCACCGAGGCCGTGCCCAGGCCGCCTTTCATGGCGCGTGCCATGCCCCAGAGCTTGCCAATGGTGGCCCCTGTACCCGCCCCGACACTCCCCTGCAAAAACGGCCCCGCGACGGCAGCCTCGCAGGCCTTGTAGCCCGCAGTGGCGTCCGGGCGGATCTTCGGGTCACCAATGCCCAGATCAAACAGGATGGCGGCGGGCACGATGGGCACGACCCCAGCCGCGCCCACTGGGTAGCCGATCTTGCGTTCCTCAAGGTACTTCACCACCCCCGTAGCGGCTTCCAGGCCAAAGGCGCTCCCGCCGGAGAGCAGCACCGCGTTGACCTTTTCAACAAGATTGGTGGGGTTGAGCAGGTCGGTCTCGCGTGTACCCGGCGCCGAGCCGCGCACATCGACGCCACCCGTGGCACCCGCCTCGGTGAGGATGACGGTGCAGCCGGTGGGCCGCCGGGTCTCGGTGTAATGACCGACCTTGACACCACGGACATCGGTGATCGCACCGGGATAAAGCGCCGGTAGGCGGCCTGGCGCGGTCTGCGCCTTGGCCATGGAGATGCCCATCGCAGCAGGCAGGACCCCCGTAGCGGTGGCGGCGAGGGCGTTCAGAATCTGGCGGCGTTGCATGCAGGTCTCCCGGCTTCGGTTCATGATGGCGTGATGGTACCCATGCCTGATGCGCTCGCCGCGCTTGATGCCCGTTACATTCCGGCCGACTGGACTGCGCCGCTGTCCTTGCGCGCGGACCTGCTTGCCCACGAGCAGCCGATTGTCATTGCTCTGCCGGGCGCGGGCTGCAGCCCGGCACTCTTTCGCGACCTGGTTTGCACGGCGGGCATGCCCTGGATGCCGCTGGACTGGTTCATGGGCGAGGGTGCCTTTGACCCGGTCGCGATCGCAGACCGGATTGCCGGGCTGCTGGCGCACAGGGCGGGCCCCACGGTGCTGGCCGGGCATTCGCTCGGCGCCTTCCTGTCCCTGCTGGTTGGGCTGCGACATGGCACTGCGCTCGGCCCCAGGCTCGCTGGCCTGATCCTGTCGAATACCGGTGCGCGCACGGTGGGCCATGGTGACCCCAGCCTGCCCGAACGGATCCTGCATCACTGGACGCCGCAGGCGCAGCAGGCCTTTCTGGAGGCGTGTTTTCACGTACCCCCGCCCGAGCCACTGGCGCGTCATCTGCAGCACTATCTGGCAGCCCTGCCGGCTGAGCGGCTGCACGCAGCCGTTTCCGGGTTGCGTCAGATGGATGTCCTGCACGAGCTGCCCCGGCTGCGCTTGCCCGTGCTGGTGGCCCATGGTGAGCTGGATCGAAAGCGCTCGGTGCAGACCGCCCGCGAGATGGCACAGGCCCTGCCTCTGGGCCGTCTCGTTTTACTTTCGGCAGGGCATACCCCCATGGTGGAGTGCCCAGGGGACTACCATGCGGCGGCAAGCACTTTTCTGAATGACTTGAGGAGCGATTGATGCATCACTCGAAGCGCCGACGCGCCCTAATGAGCATGGCTGCACTGACACCGCTGTGCGCAATGCCTGCAGCCCGGGCGCAGGCAGGCTGGCCGGATCGGCCGATCAGCATCATCGTGCCTTCGGCAGCGGGCGGCGCGGCCGACTTCACGGGCCGCAGCTTTGCACAGGCGCTGTCGCGCGCCCTCAACGGCGCGGCTGTCACCGTCGATAACCGGGCCGGTGCCGGCGGCATTGTCGGAACCGTCGCAGCGCGCAATGCCGCCCCTGATGGTCATGGCTTTCTCATCTCCACCAACTCCACCCACGCGGCCAACGCCTTTCTCTATCTCAAGCCAGGTTACGACCCCCAGAAGGAGTTCGAGCCGGTGGGTTTGTTCGGCAAGTTCGGCACGGTCCTGATCGTGCCGGCGGGCAGTCCTCACCGGTCACTGCCCCTGCTCATCGAGGCGGCGCGAAAGGCGCCTGGCAAGCTCACCTTCGGCTATTACAGCTCGTCCTCGCAGGTGCCTTCCGAGTTGCTCAAGGCTCGCGCCAAGATCGATGTGGTGGGCGCCTCCTACAAGAACATCACCCAGATCATCACCGACCTGATCGGCGGGCAGCTTGATTTTGCTTTCCTGGACATGCTGTCGGCTGCGCCTGCCCTGCAGAACCAGAGCCTGCGCCCGATTGCGGTCAGTGCCCCCGGGCGCGAGCCCTCCCTGCCCGAGGTGCCCACCGTGGCCGACACCCTGCCCGGGTATGCCGTGCAGGGCTGGATCGGCTTGCATGCACCCGCCGGTACGCCCAGGGCCATCATCGAACGCGTCAACCAGGTGATCGCTCAGGCCATGGCCGACCCGGCCATTCGCGCGGCCTTCGAGGCACGTGGCATGCAAGTCGCCACCCTGAGCCCTGAAGCCCTGCGGGCCTTCGTGATTGAGGACACCGCCCGCTGGAAGGAGTGGGTCACTCTGGCCGGCATCAAGCCGCAGTGATGCGTCGCTTTATTCAAATCCCGGACCTGCACGGTCCTGCATCTGGAGATCTAACATGCCCTTGCCCGCTGATCTGAAGCCCTGTGGCGCCCCTGGTGCCTGGCGTGGATCCGTCCTCAAGCACCAGGCCGACCGCTGGGTACTGCGCCTCGATGCGGCCGACAACGCCGAGCTGCGTGCGGCGGTGAGTCATGCCCAGTCTTTGGGCGCGGCCATCCCGGGTCTGAATGCAGCGCAGTTTCCTCTTCCTCGCCTGGCCCCGCGTCTGGCCTCCATGCTTCATGAACTCCTGCATGGGCAGGGGTTCCTGGTGATCGAGGGTTTTGCACTGGCCGACTTCAGCCTGCAGGAGGCTGCCCTGGCCTACTGGGGCATCGGCGCCCATCTCGGACGAGGCAGGGCACAAAACGCCCAGGGTGAACTGCTCGGTCATGTGACCGACCTGGGCGTGGACTATCGCAACAACCCCAACGTTCGGGGTTACCAGACCGCGCTCAGGTTGCCCTTTCACAATGATTCGGCCGATCTGGTGGGATTGCTTTGCCTGCGCACGGCCCGCACGGGCGGGCTCTCCCGCATCGTGAGCAGCAAGACCCTGCATGATGTGCTGCTCGAGCGGCATCCGGATGTGCTGGCCACCTTGTACGAACCGTTCCACATGGATCGCCGTGGCGAAGCCCCGGCAGGCAAGCTGCCCTATTACAGCGGCCCCTGTTTCGAGTGGGTGGATGGGCGTCTGTTCTGCCGCTATAACCGCAGCTTCATCGAGTCTGCGCAGCGCTTTGCCGAGGTGCCCCGACTGACCGACGCCCAGAAACGCGCCTTGCAGGTCATGGATGACCTGTGCGCCGATCCCGAACTGCATCTGGATATGGCGCTGCAGCCCGGGTCCATGCAGTTTCTGTGCAACTACAGCGTGCTGCATTCCCGCACGGCCTACGAAGACTTCGAAGACCGTGACCAGCGTCGCTACCTGCTGCGACTGTGGCTCGATACCGGACGTATCCCTCATATCCCGGCGTCCTGGGCCGACCGCTTCGAGGACATGGACCTGTGGCAGCGCAATCCGCAGCCGCCGATCTTCGATCACTCCATTCGTCGCGAGGAGCTCGCACACTGAATTTGAGGATGGCCCTCTCCCGGGCGAGAATGCGGGTTTTGCTAGGGAGAGCACTATGAGTACACGCGATGTCGTGGTGCTGAGCGCGGCGCGCTCAGCCATCGGAACCTTCATGGGCGCACTGTCCGACATGGAGCCTGCCGAACTGGCAGGGGTGGTCATGAAGGATGCGGTGCAGCGTTCGGGTGTGGATCCAAACGCCATCGAGTACATCACGGTGGGCAACTGCATTCCCACTGAGTCCCGGTCCGCTTATGTCGCCCGGGTGGCGAGCATCCAGGCGGGCCTGCCCATGGAGAGCGTGGCCATGGCTGTCAACCGCCTGTGCTCTTCGGGCCTGCAGGGTGTGGTCACCACCGCCCAGAACATCCTGCTTGGTGACTGCGACTACGGCATTGGCGGCGGCGTGGAAGTCATGAGCCGGGGCGGCTACCTCTCGCAGGCCTTGCGGTCGGGCGCGCGCATGGGCAACACCACTTTTGTCGACATGATGGTGGGTGCGCTTACCGATCCTTTCGGCGTGGGTCATATGGGTATCACCGCCGAAAACCTCGCCACCAAGTGGAACATCTCGCGCGAAGAGCAGGACGCCTTCGCAGCCGAATCGCAGCGGCGTGCAGCAGCGGCCATTGCGGAGGGGCGCTTTCGTGAGCAGATCGTCCCGATTGTGAAGGAGACCCGCAAGGGCCCGGTCACCTTCGACACCGATGAGCATGTAAAAGCCGGCACCACCGCCGAATCGCTGTCCAAGCTCAAGCCAGCCTTCAAGAAGGATGGCTCGGTCACGGCAGGCAATGCCTCGGGTATCAATGATGGTGCGGCCTTCCTGGTGCTGGCCGATGCCGCCCGGGCGGCCCGCGATGGGCACACCCCCATGGCGCGTCTGGTGTCCTATGCGCTGGCGGGCGTGCCCAACCACATCATGGGCGAGGGGCCCATCCCGGCTTCCAAGCTTGCACTGCAGAAGGCAGGCCTGAGCCTGGACCAGATGGACGTGGTTGAGT
>JBEELY010000092.1:0-4489 GCA_041167925.1 Pseudomonadota bacterium
CGCTGCGGCCCTTCACCGGTGCTGAAGGCCGCGAGAGTTCCTGGTGCAAGCCCCAGCGAGCTCAGGATGTTCTCGAGTGCGACCAGATCGTCCAGGTCCAGTTGATGTGACCAAAATCCCTACAGCACGGCCAAGCTGTAGCCCTCCTGTAGGCCATGGTCCCGAGCCAGAAGCAGCCCCATGCCCGCCAGCCTGCCATCGTAGAGTTTGCGCGGGCTGCGCAGGATCAGCCCCCGGGCCGCAGCCTGTCGACGGGCATCCATGTAGCTGTAGCGCAGCTTGCGCTGGGCGCGCTCGGTCCGTTGCTCGGGAGGACCCGCCAGCGCCTGCAGGTCAAGGATGTAAGGCTCCCAGTCGACCTCGACCGCGTACTGCAGCGCCAGCGCGCGGATGCGGTCAAAGGCAAGGTAGGCAAACGGGCTCTTGTAGTCGATGTAGGCCGTCAGGCGCAGGGAAGGGCTCATCTCGCGTTACATTTGGGTCAGGACACCTGAATCAGAACAGAAGGTCATCAACATGAACACCTCGCTGCTTGCCGAAGAACGCGCCCGGGCCTGGGCCATGCCCCTGGATCAGATCGATGTCAGCAAAGGCTACCTGTTCGAACAGGATCTGGTGGGCCTCTATTTCGAGCGTCTGCGCCAGGAAGACCCCGTGCACTGGGCTGTTAGCAAACGCTACGGCGGTTACTGGAGCGTGACCCGCTTCAAGGACATCATGACGGTGGAGGTCAACCACGGCAGCTTTTCGTCTGAAAGCGGGCTGGGCGGCATCGCGCTGGCCGAGCGGCCTGGCCCCGAAATGCTGCCAAGCTTCATCGCCATGGACCCGCCCCGGCACGATGACCAGCGCAAGACGGTCAGTCCTATCGTGGCTCCAGCCAACCTTGCAGTGCTTGAGGCGACCATCCGTAGCCGGGCCTGTCGCATCCTCGATAGCCTGCCGATTGGCGAAGAATTCAACTGGGTCGAGAAGGTCTCCATCGAGCTGACCACGCAGATGTTGGCGACGCTCTTTGATTTTCCCTTCGAGGACCGACGCCTGCTCACCTGGTGGTCGGACATGGCCACGGGCGACCCGGATGGCAATGGGGCGGTGACCTCCTGGGAGCAAAGGCTGCAGGAACTTGGCAATTGCCAGGCCTACTTCACCCGTCTCTGGAACGAACGTGTGAATGCGCCACCGGCCAATGACCTGATCTCGATGCTGGCCCACTCGCCGGTCACACGAAACATGAGTCCGCAGGAGTTCCTGGGTAACCTGCTTCTCCTGATCGTGGGCGGCAATGACACCACCCGCAACTCCATCAGCGGCGGCCTTCTGGCGCTGAATCAGCATCCGGAGCAGTACGACAAACTGCGCGCTAACCCCTCGCTGGTGAATTCGCTGGTGCCCGAAATCATTCGCTGGCAGACCCCGCTGGCGCACATGCGCCGCACCGCAGTCACCGACTTCGAGCTCAATGGCAAAACCATTCGCAAGGGCGACAAGGTGGTGATGTGGTACCTGTCGGGCAATCGTGATTCCGAAGCGATTGATCGGGCCGATGAATTCATCATCGACCGGGCGCGCCCGAGGCATCACCTTTCATTCGGTTTTGGCATCCATCGCTGCGTGGGCAACCGGCTGGCCGAGCTGCAGCTGAAAATTCTCTGGGAAGAGATCCTGCGGCGCTATGACCGCATTGAGGTCACTGGCGAGCCGGTGCGTACCAAATCGAATTTCGTACACGGCTTCATACAGATGCCGGTGGTCATTCACTCGCGTCGTCCGGACGCGCCGCCTCGAGTGTCTTGAAGTTCTCGAGCATGCGCAGCAGGTAGTGCAGCGTATGGGTCATGTCGTTGAGTGAAAAGCCATCCAGTGCCTGCTCGTAGTAGGCCTGGATGCGAGCCTGGACGTCGATCTGCCACAGCCGGCGACCTTCCGCAGTCAGCGTCACCCGACGTGAGCGGCGGTCATCCCCATCGGGCAGGCTGCGCAGCCGTCCGTCGCGCTCGAGTCGGGCGAGTACCCCCGAGAGATTCTGCCGGCTGACCATGAGGTAACGGGCCAGTTCACCCACAGCCATCCCCTGGGTGATCGTACCCGGACGGGAGAGTGCCCCCAGTACCGCCCACTGCTGCGTCGTCAGACCTTCGTCCTCAACTGCCCGTGTGCCGGTTTTGTGCAATAGGTTGGCGCATTGATACAGGCGAAAGAAAATCCGGTTGGCCATTTCCACGCGTGCGGCATGACTCGCGTTTTCAATCGTGGTTTTTGCTGATTTATTGGAACGGGATTGATCCAATGGTGATGGTCCTGGGGTTTTTTTCATGGCTTGCGCACCTTGCCACATGCGACTACGATATGTCCATATATTGACTCAAATCATCGAGTCCCTTGAGTCCCTTGAGTCCATCAGGTCGATCCATTCCTGACTCAAAGCCCTGATCAGAACCTCGACACGTCCGCTTCCCATCATGACCACGTCCAGAACGCTCAATCCCTACTTTGACGACACCCTCGTGGCGCTGGCCGATCAGGCCCGACGTTTTGCAAGCGAACGCGTGGCCCCGGGTTTCGGCGAACGAGACCAGACTCGTGTGCTCGATCGCGGCCTCATGCGCGCCATGGGCGAACTGGGTTTCATCGCGCCTGAGCTGCCTGAGAACAAAGGCGGCCAGGGCCTGGGTTGCCTGGCGGCAGGCGTCATTCACGAGGAGATCGCCCGTGCTGATCTCTCTTTGTCCTACATCAATTTGCTGGCATCCCTGAACGGTCAGATCCTGGCCGATCATGGGGATCCTGCTGTGACCGGGCCCTGGCTCGAACGGCTCACGCAGGGCGAGGCGCTGGTGGCGCTTGCACTGACCGAGCCTCGAGGCGGTTCGGATGCGGCCAACCTGCAGTTGCGCATTACGCGCGAGGGCGACACCTACCGCATCGATGGCGAAAAGACCTCCATCTCTGCCGCGGATCAGGCCGATGCTGCGGTGCTGTTTGGGCGTACAGGCGACCCGACCTCGGGCGCGAGAGGCGTCACGGCCCTGCTCGTGCCTCTCAACTTGCCTGGCATCAGCCGCAACCGCTTCGATTGCCATGGCCAGCGGGCCATCGGCCGGGGCTCCATTCACTTTGATGGTGTTCGCGTGCCAATCTCGCATCGCCTGGGAGACGAAGGGCAGGGCTTCATTCAGGTCATGCAGGGCTTTGACTACTCGCGCGCCCTGATTGGCCTGCAGGTGCTGGCGGTAGCCCGCGTTGCGCTTGAAGAAACCTGGGACTACGTGCGCCAGCGCGAGGCCTTTGGCAAGCCGCTGTCGGCCTTCCAGGGCGTCTCGCATACCTTGGCCGATTTCGATACACAGGTCGAGGCCGCGCGCCTGCTCTGTCTGCAGACCCTCTGGCTCAAAGACCGCGGCGCGCCGCACAGCGCCGAGGCCGCCATGTGCAAGTGGTGGGGGCCCAAGCTGGCCTATGACACCATTCATCAGTGCCTGCTCATGCATGGTCATGGCGGCTACGACCGCGGGCTTATGGAGCAGCGCCTGCGCGATGTGCTGGGCTTTCAGATCGGCGACGGCACAGCCCAGATCATGAAGACCATCGTGGCCCGCACCCGAGCTGGGCGTGCAGCGGTGCCTGCCTGACGCTATCGAACTAGGAGACCTGACATGGACTTTGATGCCGTTCTGATTGCCCCGCGCCGTGAAGCCTGTGTTGCAGCCGGGCTGTGGCCCGATCGCACCCTCAATGATGACCTCGAGGCCTGTCTGCGAGAGTGTCCTGATCAGCTCGCACTGACCGCGGTGCAGGTTGAGTCTGGGCAGACCCGCAGCTTTACCTATCGCGAGATGGCCACCATGGCCGATCGCATCGCTGTGGGTCTGCACCGCCTGGGTGTGCGCCGCAACGATGTGGTGGCCATGCAGCTGCCCAACTGGTGGCAGTTCAGCCTCACGGCGCTCGCCTGCGCGCGCATCGGTGCGGTCATCAACCCGCTCATGCATATCTTCCGGGAGCGTGAACTCTCTTTCATGCTGGCCCATGGCGAGGCCCGGGTCATCATCGTGCCCAAGGTCTTCCGAGGATTCGATCACGCGCAGATGATGGACGGCCTGCGTGCACAGTTGCCACATCTTGCGCATGTGCTGGTGATCGGCGGCGAGGGGCCCGACAGTTTCGAGGCGCGTCTGAGCACGCCTGCCTGGGAGCTGGAGCCCGATGCAGCAGCCATCCTGTCGGGCAGCCGTCCGTCTCCTGACGACGTCACGCAGCTCATCTACACCTCGGGCACCACGGGTGAGCCCAAGGGGGTCATGCACACCGCCAATACCCTGATGTCCAACATCCTGCCCTATGCCCAGCGGGTGCGGCTGGGCGCTCAGGATGTGGTCCTGATGGCCTCACCCATGGCCCATCAGACCGGCTTCATGTACGGCCTGCTCATGCCGGTCATGCTGCGCGCACGTGCCGTGCTGCAAGACATCTGGGAGCCACGCAAGGC